>JAQBPC010000434.1 GCA_028287725.1 Chloroflexota bacterium
TTGCACCTCATGGGTAATCCCATGGTGCAGCAGACGGCGATGAATCTGGCACGCCGTTTTCTTTAGGCGCCGGGAGCCACATACGCACGCATGGTTGGGTGAGCGGTCTCTAATTTATACTGCCGGCTTCGCTATAAGGCTGCGTGTTGCGGGATGGTGATCAATTAGCTATGTGTAGTACATCGCTGGTCGGCTATTCGGCGTCACGAGGCAGCACAAATCCTAATTGGTTCGCGCTTCAGCCCAGTAGGCCGTGTATCTTCCGTATGATTGGACACGTGCAAATGTGGATCTGATCCCCAGCAAATTAGTTCACTCTCCGGAGTAATTTACGCCTCTTGCTGGATAGCGGACGGAGTCGCCGTCCGCGCCGGCCTCAGGCGAGCGGTCCGACGCGCCATCGCCACCGTTGACCCGCCCGCCATGCATGCCGGCGTTTACAAGCCGCTCTCTCAGACCCCTCATAGCTGTCCCGTGCCGTTGCTTGGCGCCTCCAAAGTACAGCATGTCGCTCTAAACTGGCTGCGCGATTTCCCGCGCCGCCAACACGACGTCGCGCGGTTGATCTGTGTCCCCACGTTCGCCTTGCGCAGGTAGGTCCCGATCTCGACCGGATCCACGCATGCCCGCGAAGAGACTGGCCAAATCGTTTTGTCATGGAACCGTCATAACGCTTTGCTATGCTGGGCTCATTAAGTCAAACACTAACTCCTCGCAGATATTGGCCAGCAGCGCGGTCGCCGGCGGAACAGGAACGGTGAGAGTTGATTCGGACGTCCGGCATGCCGAGTCCTGGCTTGCGCCGGGAGCGCTGGCAACCGAAATTACGAGCAGAAAGTGGCGCGTCGCCCCTGCTGCGGTCGAGAGTAGTTCGTCTGCTCTGCTTTAGCTGCACAGGCATCATCGCCGCATTGGTGCAGCTCGGACTACTTGAAGCATTAACTGAATCGCAATGGTCGCCAATTTGGGCCGAAGTGGCAGCGTTAGTGATCTCCACACAGGTCAATTTTTTCCTGAGTTACTTGTTCACGTGGCGCGACCGCCGGCCGCGTGGTTGGATGCCCCGCATTTTACTTGGCCAATGGGTTGCGTATCAGGGCACTGCCGCGCTGGCAGCCACCGTTAACATGTCGGTATTTCTCTTAGGGCGTACAGATCTGCATGTCCTCGCGGCATCCGCGCTGGGAACTGCTGTTGCAGCATCGATTAATTTTGTCGCCGGAGACCGTTTTGTGTTCCGGCCGCGCGCCCTCGTAGCCGTGGAGCCCGTTAAGCTCGAAGCGGCCATAGATAGTGATGCAAAATGTGCCTAACTTCGCGGACAACGTAGCCTGCTGAAGCGAGTCGCTCGGACCAACTTGGCAATAGCTTCGGCCACAATACCTGCGCTTCACACAGTGGCATTAACGCCCTGGCGCGACGAACGCGGAGAGATGCGCACTGCTGTCGGCGATGAAGACTTTGCCGCCTGCCACTAGCGGACTCTGCCAGTGGATGTAGCCGATCGAAGTATCGCGGCCTCGCACAGCGCCCGTGCGTGGGTCAAGGGCCCAGATATTCGATGTGCCGGCATAATACAGCACGCCATTCACCACGATAGGTGAACTACCGCCGTATCCGCGCTTCCACACGGCGACCATCCGTGGCGTCCCATGGTCGATGGTCAGCCGCAGCGCGCTAGTGCCCAATGCATCGGATACGAAAGCCCACACGCTCTGGTCCCGTGGGTCGACCCAGATGGCGGGTTGGGTCAGCACAGGGCCGCCCTGCGGCACCGGGATGAGACGACCAATTTGGCCTCCCGTCTGCCCAATCTTACCCTTACCGCTCAGGTTGTCCAGATTTACGAGGCGCAGAAAAGCATCCTTTCCCGCCTGCAATGCGACATGTTGATAGCGACTGCCTTTCGGCATGGGTAGGATTACCGGCTCAGAGGAGCCAAGATCCGCATCTCGGTCGTTCAGATTTCCATAGTTCGTAGGCGTGTAGCTATCGAGCGGATCGCCGTTGGCGCCCATCCCATCGGGGTGTAATGCGAGGATGGACTCGCCCCAGGCATGGCCTGCGGGGTTAAAGTCCCCGTTTCCGGTCGATATGTAGGTACGGTCTGTGCCCGGATCGTAGACCGCTCCGGGACGTGCCCAGATTGCCGTCTTCACATGCGTGCAATCGGGTTTGGCCGGATATTCGGCGAAGTGGACCGACTGGTTGCTGCAAGCGGCATTGAAGACGTGTTGCGCTCCCGTGGTTAGGTTGATTGTGGTGAGGTGACCCTGATAGTCGCCGCGATCGCCCGGATAACCGCCGTTCGCTACGTACAGGTAACTCGTGCCGTCCCTCGCCGTGGCGATGGAGAGTGCCGCCGAACCTTTCTCGTCGTAGCCCTTGAGCGTGGCAGTCTCCGGCCAGCCGCCGCCCCTCACCTCTGTTCCATCGCCAACGTTAAGTCTATGCACCGCGCCGTCCAGCCCGTAGCTGTAAATGTAGCGGCCATTGGGATCGATGGCGGGAGAAGATGTGGTATAGCACGGGGTGTTGCCGCGGTTGATCCGGCAGCTGCCGGGGCCATACTGTCGCTGCCACAGCTTCGATCCGCTACGCGCATCTATGGCTAGGACGCGCCCATCTCGGGTAGTAAGGAAGAGCATGTTGCGTACGCCTTGCGACGTGGCAACACGCGGCAAATAGGCGGGCACGCCGTCCGCTACCGAAGGCAGCGGCACACTGTATAGCCGATGTAAGGCCGGGCTCGAACCTGTGACCGCAGGTCGCTGGGCATGCGCACCCGGCATCAGCGCCACCAACACTCCCGCGGCCGCGCACAGGCCCGCACCGACCGCGACCCGCCGCTGTCGACTTCGCCCATTCGTAATACCCATAGCAAACTGCACCCTTCTCAGTATCTATTGCGCGCGAAATTATTTATTGTGGCAACGTTGAGCACGTTCAAAGCTCGTGCGTGACACACTCTGTCCACGCGAGTCCATTAACCACATGTATCGTGCCGGTGGCAAACTCGCGCCATACCTACACCGTAGCTTACCGCCGGTGGTACATAGAGCCCACGCCCGACTCCAACGGGACACCGTGCAGCAGCGAGCACCTGCCACTACGTTGACGAGCGAGGGAGTTGGATTGAACATGTGAGCTCAATGTTCATGGGCAAGAGACTTGAATCGAAACTACCCCCGTTTTCGGAATCTTCGTTTAGTCCGTTGCGCTCGACCATCAGTGGTGCATACTGTACGGCAAGGTCAGCAAAGGAGCAACCACATGCTGGTGCCGCGGCTTTCGGCGCGTCAAATGGGCCTGTACAGCGTCGCATCGGCCGGATCCGGCATTTTCAAGGCGTTCAATATCTTCGTGCTGCCGCTGTTGCTCAACGGCGCTCCAACACTTTTAGTCAATTTGCTCACCAACACCCGCTCAATCGAAGGCACTGTGGTGCAGCCGATGATCGGGGCCTGGAGTGATCGTGTCTGGACCGCGCTTGGCCGGCGGCGTCCATTCATGATAGTTGCCGTCCCGCTCAGCGCTCTTTTCATGGCCCTGACGCCGCTAGCGCCTAACCTGGCACTGACTGCGGCCTGTATCTTCCCTTCTCCCTGCTCTATAACGTCGCGTCCGATCCCTACAATGCCCTCCAGGCGGACATTGC
>JAQBPC010000442.1 GCA_028287725.1 Chloroflexota bacterium
ACGCGGCATCAACGGGCGGCCTGGCTTACGTGCTTCCAGAGGAGACGGCGTACACATTCGACTAATCGGGCCGGATGCGAAAAGGTACGTGTCCTTCGAGTGCGCGTTGTCAGGATAGACCAGCAGACGTGTCAGTCAATATTGTGTGCTTCAGCACCATAGAGGAGGTTCCATGATCATCGAAACACCGCGTGCCGTCGAGCAGGAGAGGAGTCGCTGGGCGTCGGGAGTGCTGCCCTACGCGCAAATGGGCTACTACCAGCCCGACTATGAGCCGAAAGATACCGACATCCTGTGCGCCTTCCGCCTGGTACCCCAGGATGGCGTCGATCCCATTGAAGCCTCGGCGGCGGTTGCAGGCGAGTCGTCCACGGCAACCTGGACAGTCGTGTGGACGGACCGTCTCACCAGTTACGAGCAGTACCAGGCAAAGTGCTACAAAGTCGTGCCGGTGCCCGACAGCGACCAGTACATCGCCTATATTGCCTACGACATTGACCTATTCGAAGAGGGATCCATCGCCAATCTCACGTCCAGCATCATCGGTAACGTGTTTGGCTTCAAGCCGCTGAAGAGCCTGCGACTTGAGGATATGCGCATCCCTCCGCACTACGTGAAAACCTTCCAGGGCCCGGCGCACGGCATTGTGATGGAGCGTGAGTACCTGGACAAGTATGGTAGGCCGCTCCTGGGAGCGACAACCAAGCCAAAGCTCGGGCTCTCCGCGCGAAACTATGGTCGCGTGGTGTATGAGGCGCTCCGTGGCGGGCTCGATTTTGTGAAGGACGACGAGAATATCAACTCGCAGCCCTTCATGCGTTGGCGCGATCGATTTCTGTATTGCATGGAGGCGGTGAACAAGGCCAGTGCAGCCACCGGCGAGGTGAAGGGCCATTATCTCAACGTGACCGCCGCCACGATGGAAGACATGTATGAGCGGGCCGAGCTGGCCAAAGAGCTGGGCAGCGTGATTGTCATGATCGATCTCACGATTGGCTACACGGCGATTCAGTCCATGGCAAAGTGGGCCCGTAAGAACAGCGTGCTATTGCATTTGCATCGCGCCGGCCACTCCACGTATACGCGCCAGAAGACGCACGGCGTCTCGTTTAGGGTTATTGCCAAGTGGATGCGGCTGGCCGGCGTCGACCACATACATGCCGGCACGGTGGTTGGCAAGCTGGAAGGCGACCCGATGACCACCGCGGGTTACTACCAGACGCTGCGCGGCATGAAGTACAGCGCCGACCCGGCAACGGGCCTCTTCTTCGAGCAAGACTGGGCCTCGATGCCGGCAACCATGCCCGTGGCCTCCGGCGGCATCCACGCGGGCCAGATGCATCAGCTGCTGCATCACCTGGGCGAAGATGTCGTCCTGCAGTTTGGCGGCGGCACCATCGGCCACCCGTCCGGCATCGCCGAAGGCGCCACGGCCAATCGCGTGGCCGTCGAATGCATGATTCAGGCTCGCAATGAGGGCCGCGACTACTTGCGGGAGGGGCCGGAGATCCTCGAGCGCGCCGCCCGCTGGTGCGCCCCATTGCGCACCGCTCTTGAGGTGTGGAAAGACGTGAGCTACAACTATGCCTCGACGGACATGCCGGACGTCATGGTGACACCCAGTTATTAAAGGAGCATGCACCAATGCCTTTCCACCTCACCCAGGGTACGTTCTCGTACCTGCCCGACCTCACGGACGACGAGATCCGTTCGCAGATCGAGTACTGTCTGGACAACGATTGGCCAATCAGCGTCGAGTACACCGATGATCCACATCCACGAAACACCTATTGGGAAATGTGGGGCCTGCCGATGTTTGACCTCCGCGATCCCGCGGGGGTTATGCAGGAAGTCCAAGCATGTCGCGCGGCCTATCCGCAGCATTACATCAAGGTGAGCGCATACGATCGTACAAAGGGCAGGCAGACGACCGCGCTGTCGTTCATCGTTCAGCGCCCATCGCGCGACCCCGGCTTTCGCCTGGATAGGCAGGAGACGAGCGATCGGAAGGTCCGCTACACGATACACAGCTACGCCACCGACCGCCCCGCGGGCGAACGCTTTGCGGAGTAACGCTGAGTCCCGCGGATCTTCAGGACCAGCATGGCACGGGCGCAGAGCGGCCGGGTTGCACACGAGCCAGGTAGCGGCCCGGCGAGCCCGGCCGCTATCCAAATATGTGAAGGGACGGTACGTGCCATGGAGCCCGTAACCGCGCTTGCCGGAGACACCGTTGTTGACGTAACTGACATCTTGCAGCAAACACAGGTCATGGAAGTTCTGGACAAGCTCGATCGGGAGTTGGTCGGGCTGCGACCCATAAAAACGCGCATCCGCGAGATAGCAGCCCTGCTGTTGGTTGAGCGCATGCGAAGCACTGTCGGGCTGACCGCGCGCCCGCCTGCGCTGCACATGTCGTTTACGGGCATGCCGGGTACGGGCAAGACAACCGTGGCCATGCGCATGGCCACGATTCTGCATAGGCTCGGCTACGTCCGCAAAGGCCATCTCGTGGCCGTCACACGCGATGACCTCGTGGGCCAGTATATTGGTCACACCGCACCGAAGACTCGCGAGGTGCTGAAGCGCGCCATGGGTGGCGTGCTCTTCATTGACGAGGCATATTACCTCTATCGCCAGGAAAATGAACGTGACTACGGTCAGGAAGCGATAGAAATCCTGCTGCAGGTTATGGAGAACCAGCGCGACGACTTGGTGGTTATTCTGGCCGGGTACAAGGACCGCATGGACACCTTCTTCCAATCAAATCCAGGCGTCCATTCGCGTATCGCGCATCACCTGGATTTCCCCGACTACACACCGGACGAGCTGTTGGCCATAGCACAGCTGATCTTGAGCGACCATATGTATCGCTTTAGCGATGACGCGGTTATCGCCTTCAGGGCATATCTGGAGCGGCGTATGGCGATGCCGCATTTCTCGAATGCGCGTAGCGTACGGAACGCGATTGACCGTACCCGACTGCGCCAGGCCAACCGGCTGCTTGCGCGCGGCGGCCAGATAACGCGTGATGAGCTCATGACGCTTGAGGGACAAGACATTCGGGTCAGCCGGGTGTTTCGACAGACTGAGCCGGGCGGTGCGGCTACCGACGCATGAGCTTTACCCTACATCAGCTGGAGGTGTTCCGCACTGTTGCCACATTGGGCAGCTACACGCGGGCAGCCGAGGAGCTGCACATCGCGCAGCCCGCGATCTCGGCGCACATTTCCGCGCTGCAGACACACCTTGGTGTGCGACTTTTTGCGCGTCAGGGGCGTGGCATCTCTATAACGGAAGCCGGCAGCGAATTCCTCACCTACGCAGACAGCCTGCTCAGACTACGCAACCAGTTCGAGTCGACAGCAGCCGATATCCTTGCACTGCGCCATGGCGAGCTGCATGTCGCCGCGAGCACGACGGCGGGCATCTACGTGGTGCCGCCGCTGCTGGGCGAGTTTCACCGCTCGTATCCAGATGTGCATGTTTCGCTTCAGGTCGCCAATCGCCACGCTGTGATGCAAAGGGTGCTGGCGGGCGACGTGGAGCTTGGCGTGCTGGGCTTCATAGAGCCAAGCAACAAGGTGATCGCCGAGCCTTTCCTCTTCAATGAGCTGATAGTCGTGGCGGCGCCCACACATCACCTGGCGTCCGCCGCGAGCACGCCAATCCCGCTGTCCACGCTGGCAATCGAGCCGTTTTTGATCCGTGAGCGCGGGTCGGGGACGCGAGCCGACACCGAGGTTATTTTCGCCCGCGCCAAGCTGCCCATGCGGATAAGCCAGGAGTTGGGAAGCACCGGCGCGATCAAGGTAGGGGTGTTGGCAGGTCTGGGCATCGCCGTGTTGCCGCGCCAGGCCGCGGCGCTGCACCTCGAGACCGGCGAGCTGGTGGAGTTGTCCGTGGAAGGGTTTCCCGTTCGGCGTAGCTGGCATCTCGTCCGGCTCGTGGCGCACCGCCTGTCGCCCGCCGCCGCGGCGCTGCGCGAGGGTCTAGTCTCGCCGCGGGTAGACTAGCTCGCCATAGGCATCACGCTGTTCGCAGAGGAATGACAGCACAAGGTTGGAGGCCGCGGATAGACGCCGCGCGCGGCGGCGCACAATGTGCCAGCGGCGCGGCAACGGGAAACCCTCGACGTTGAGTGTCGCGAGGCGCCCAACGCGTACCTCGCGTTCGATAGCCACGCTCGAAATAATGCCGACGCCCAACCCGGCGGCGACTGCCGCTTTGACCGCCCCGTTGTGACCAAGCTCCAGCGCGATGCGTGCGGACACGCCGGCTTCCGCGCAGAGCCGCTCCACGGCGTGGCGCGTCCCCGACCCGCGCTCGCGCACCGCGAAAGGTTCGGCCACAAATTGGGCTAGTGGTACCGACGCGAGGCCGGCTAGCGGGTGGTTTGGCGAGGCAAACGCTACCAGCTCGTGGTGCAAGTACGGCTCGACCTCCAGGTCTTCGAGCTCGGGGGGCTGGCCCATCACCGCGAGATCGGCATCACCCGCAGCCAGCCACTGAACAACCGCGGCACGGTTACCGATTTCCATGTGGACCTGCACCTGCGGGTACTCTCGATGCAAGGCGCCGAGGGCGGCGGGCAGCACGTAGGTGCCAACCGTGGTGTCGGCCGCGATGCGTACCGGCGTGCGACTGATCGTCTCCGCCCCTGCGCGCTCCGCCATGGCAAGGCTGGCTTCATCCGCCAGCCGGACCATCTCACGTGCCGTTTCCAGCAGCGACTGTGCCATGCTGGTCAGACGGACCTTCCCGCCCAGATGCTCGCACAGCTGCAGGCCGGCCGCTTGTTCCAGCGACGCAATCTGGGCAGACAGGGTAGCCTGGCTCACGCCAAGCTCCTTAGCTGCAGGGGTATAACTTTCGTGTCGCGCCAGGGTCACGAAGGCGCGCAATAGATGCAGCGTGAGCATGCGGCCTCTCGCAGTGGCAGATCTCTCGGATTTCAGGACATAAGAAATCGTACCATATCACTTAGGCGCCATGGTTACGCCGCTCCGCCTGCCGCGCCGGCGCGATCCACCTGGTCGCCAGTCTGCCTCGCCGAGATGCGTCAGCCACCGGTGGGGGACGACTCAGGTGCCGAAGGCAAGCGTCAACTGTTGCGGCAAGCGTTGGGGTCGATGCTGGTCGACCAGGCCATACTGTGTTTTGAGCTCGGCAACTTTCTGCTCGAGGCGTTCCGCCACCACGCGCGGCGGGTACTTGCCAGGGTAGAGGCGAGTGTGCAGCGTTACCAGCTCCGGGTATTCGCTCTCAAGGAAGCGCATGTAGTGGTCGCGCTCGAGCTCGCCGAGATGCAACAGACCCGCCCAGAAGAAGCGGGCCCCATGTTCGGCCGCCGCTCGCACCGTCGCCTCAAGCTGTTCCGGTGTGCCGGTGAGTCCCGGTAGGATCGGCGCTGCCAGGACCCCCACGTGTACGCCGGCCGACGCGAGCTGCTCCATTACCCACAGACGCTTTGCCGGCGGGGCCGTACCCGGCTCGCTCGCGCGCCAGATCGCGGTGTCGATCGTCGGCTCGCTGAAGCACACGGTGCAA
>JAQBPC010000475.1 GCA_028287725.1 Chloroflexota bacterium
GCCGGCCGAAGACGACCGCAGTCGGCGCGAGCGGCGAATGACCATGTTCCAGACCAAGTCCCTGGTGCCGCCGCCGGGCAACCCGCTCTATGCGCTGGCCTGGTCCCAGATGCCCGAGCGGCTGCACCCCCCCTTTCTGATCAACGCGGGGGAGCACGAGGCCCGTATGGGGTTTGAAGGGCTGGAGGCGCTGAAGGCCGCGGATCGCCCCGTCGAGGTCCGGGTGTTCCCCGACGAGTACCACTTCAAATACCATCCGCGGTCTTTTGCGGGCGTCTACGGCAACGCCATCGCCTGGCTGAAGTTCTGGCTGCAGGACGTGGAGATCGATGATCCGGCGCGGGCGCCCGACTATGTCCGCTGGCGCGCGATGCGCGCGCGCCTGCAGACGGAGGCCGACTCACGCCGCCTGACGACCGGGTCCGGGCAGTGACCGCTCCGCAGCCTCTGTCGCCCGCACCCACAGTTCCGTCGTGAGGCAGCGCACGATGGACATCAGCTCGCGGCCGGCGGCGAGCGGCAGCGGCTGAAGCGCCGCCGCCATGCGGGCGCGGTCCAGCAGCCCTTCGGCCACGAGACGACCCTCCATCAGGGTCTCGCGCACCGTCGGCAGGCTATCAGCGAGCAGGCTCATCCAGTGACTGGTGTTAGCCCCCTTGGTGCGCCGTGTGCGGATGCTCTCCGGCAGGAGATCGGCGAACGCCCGTCGCGCCAGACCGCGCTGCAGGCCATCGGCGGCGAACCAGTCGCTCGGGGTCTGCAGGCAGACCTCCAGGAGCGGCTGAGAGAACAGCGGATGCACCTCATCGGCCACGTCGGCGCGTCCATAGCGCCAGTAATGGCGCTGGAGCTCGGAGATGTTCAGGATCTGTAGCAATTTGGCGGGCGGCATATGGGCCGCCTCCGTCAGCCAGGGGTGGGCGAAGCGGGTGAAGTCCACGCCCGTCTGGCCCTCTGGGGTAAGCAAGCTGTTGCCGCGCTCGAGCCGCGCGTCTGCTCTCGGGCTGTGGAGGTTGGCCCTGACGGACATTGCCAGCACATGCCAAAACGTCTCCCCAGAGAGCTGCGCCAACCGGTATGCCGCCTCGAAGAAGCGAGGGGTCGGGCCCTGCCGCCGTAGGCAATCGGCGGCCGCCTCGGCGCCCAGATGATCGTAGAACAGATGATCTCCGCCGGTTCCGCTGAAGTACGCCTGCGCGCCCAGGCGAACTCTCAGGCCTTCGGCGAGCTGGTCATAGCCCAGCGGCATGATGCGGTTGGACGGGCGCAGCAGCCGCCCGGCGAAGGGCGTGATGTCGTCGAGCCCCAACCGGGGTACGTCCACCTCGATGAGCTCGATCCCGTGGAGCTTCGCGACGTCGCGTGCGAACGCCCGCTCATCGCCTTCCACCTGTGAGGTCACCCAGTTGACGCCGACCACGCCGCCGTGGCCGGCGTGCCGGCGCAGCAGGCCCAGCACAATGGCCGAATCCAGCCCGCCGGAGAGATCTAGGGCGAGCCGATCGTACAACGCGGCCCAGGCCGACACGCTGGTCTCTGCGGCGCGCCGCATGGCCTTGGCCGCCTCCGCGGGCGTCGCCAAGTGACGGCCCGCCACCTGGGAGGGACGCCACGCGCGTTCTCGGTCCACTACCCCGTCCGGCCGAAACGTCACCCGTTCGCCCGGCAGGATCTCTTCGACCTCCTGCAGTCCGGTATCGGCGCCACGGCACCAGTCGTTGTGCAGGTGGTAGCGGATGTAGTTCCAGTGGAGGGCGACCGGGGCGTCGCGCAGCCACCGCACATCCTCGTAGTGCGAGAAGACCGCCTCAACCCCGGCGGTTAGACCCATGCGCCAGCATTCCACGCGGCCGGTCGGATCCCGCAGGACCTCGACGCTGCCGGAGGCGGGATCATTCTGCACCGCGACGTAGGCGCCCCATCGCCGCTGCAGGAGGTCCGCAACGCTGGGCGGCGGCGCGGAATCCGTCGTTGACTCTGCTGTGGCGAAGGCCTTGCCAAGCAGGCAACCCTGAGCGTGTCGCTCGGCGCCGAGGGGCGTATCGCCGTTCACCTGCGTCCAAACCCGGACATGGTCGTTGGCCATCACCGTGCGCCAGGTCGGAAACCGCTGGGCGAAACGGGCGGCTGCGGGCTCCAGGGCGGCCGGACCGGCCTCAGGGGAGATCAAGGCGACGTAGCGGTGCATCGTCCAGCTCCCTCAAACCGTCATGATGGGCGTGTACTGCCGTAGGGCGTCGTGTGGCTCGTTAAGGATCGCCGAGTGAGCTTGCGCCCAGCAGTGGGCGGCGAATGGATTCAGTCGCACCCCGAAGACGAGCTCGGCGTCGTGGCCATGCCGCCAGAGCAGGGCGCAGAGCGCCGGGGCGTCCAGGCGGCAGATCGGCTTGATCGGAAACAGCGGACGGGCTGCGAAATAGGCGTCGAGGAGCTCTTGCATCGACGCCCGCGGCTGCGGGGGACGTCCCGCCTTGCGCGCGCGCAAGCTCGAAATGAGCGACGCAAATGCGCGCGTGCGCAGGCCCACGGCGACGCCCGCCAAGCTCGCCAGAGCCGCGAGCGGGAGCCGCGGGTGGGGTGAGCTGCCGGCGCCGGGGCGATTGGGCCACCAGCTTGAGTTGAAGGGTATCGGCTGCGGGCGATCGCCCATCGGCGCTTCCGTAAGGTAGCCCTTCGCCAACAGTTTGGCCCGGGCGGCCGCCAAGATCTCGGGATCGAGCCCGGCGTCCCACTGGCCCGTCAGCGCAAGGGCGGCGCGCGTGAGTTGCGGCGCTAAGCCAAGGTAGCGATCGGCGGAGAGATCAAGAAGCACGCCCTGGCCGTTGATCTCCGCCAGGAAGATGTTGGGCGCTAGGTGCATCCGTCCGCTCCTTAACATCGTGTCTCCAGGGCCAGCGGGCTCGGGGCTACGGAAGTTCGGTGTGCATTTCGGCGATGACGTTCAGTAAGCCATCGGTCACGGCCGACACCGCGCCGAGGTCAAGAATGTCGTCGGCGGCGAGGTTCGCCTCATCATTGGCCATAGCTCATCCTTTCAGCAGCAGACCCGGAACGGTGCGCTCTGGCAGGAGAGCGCACCGCAGAGAGTC
>JAQBPC010000493.1 GCA_028287725.1 Chloroflexota bacterium
AGCGTCCGCCCCTCTGCCATATTGTCAAGCGCCAGGCGGCGCGGTTGCCTATTCCGCGAATAAGCTCTCAGCAGCCTTCCCGGTGTGGACAATTTGGTCGTGAGCAATCTGCTCTTCGACCTGCACAATCAGCCGTTGCCATGCGTCGACAGTCTGTTGTGCCTTTGACCGTTCTTCGCGTAGCCACGCAAGTTTCTGGAGTAGCCGCTTGCTGGGAAATTGCCGATCACTTTCGTAGCTGCGCGCATGTTCCTGTAACCGGTTCTGGTACGCTTCGGTGTCCCGTTTCCTTCCAGCCTCGCTTCGCTGGTAATAGCAGTGCAGGTGGGGGCGAACTTCTTCGTCCCAAACAAACTTGAAGTGGTGGTCGCCGCTAACTAACTCGTAGTCATGCCTATCCTGTAAGGCGGCAAATGATCGCTCTAATTCACCGACTGGTAACGAAAGCAGGTAATCACGAATCTGACGTTCGTAGGGGTTAGCCTCGTAGTGGTGCTGAGGGCTCGGAAACTCTACGTGCACTCCGTGCCAGGAGACCTTGTACCAGAAGTGCCCGTGGTCAATGTCGAGTAGGTCGTAATCCTTGAGGAACATGCATCGTGCTGCGAGATGCTCCTCCGCGTGCAATGCTTCCGTGGCGGTGTCACCCGCCAGCAGTCGCTCATCAGTGAGTTGGGCCTCGGTCATCGTTACCTCCTACTACCGATACCTTGCCGCTACCTCCGTGATGTGGTCATGGTACGCCTGCCTCAACAAGCGGTCAACCTCCATTTAGAAACAGATGTAAATACTAGAGTCGACTAGATTATGTCAATTTGACGGCGATGCGTAGGCTCCGTACACTAATTCCTGCGGGCGATTAGCTCAGTTGGTTAGAGCGCTGCGTTGACATCGCAGAGGTCATTGGTTCGAGTCCAATATCGCCCACCAATCCGACGCATCTGGGGAGTGACGGACTCACCGGTAACGTTCTTGCCGTCAGAGAAATGCCTCAAGGCTGAAATGGCATCGGTAGGAATTACCTGGCACCGCCGTCATTAAAACTGGTTTCGACGAGAGACCACGCAGTCCGGCGTTAATGGCAAACGAAGTGGTGGCAATTGCCATCATGATGGGTGGAACCACGGGGTTAACCCCTCGTCCCTGGGTGGACGAGGGGTTTTGTGTTATTCGAGTTGGAAAAGGAGCGAGAAATGGCTATGGATACCACCCTCGAAGGGGAAGTCGAGAGTAGCGGCGTCTCGGACCTGGATGCCATGCGTCACAGCCTGGCGCACATTATGGCTGAGGCCGTGCTCAAGATATTTCCGGATGCTAAGCTCGGTATTGGTCCGTGGATTGAAAACGGTTTCTATTACGACTTCGACTTGCCGCGCACGCTAACGCCTGACGATCTTCAGGAAGTAGAAGCTCTTATGCGCGACCGGATCAAGACTGCCAGTCCATTTGAGCGTGTACCAATCAGCCATGACGACGCGCTCAAGCTGTTCGACGACCAGCCGTACAAAAAGGAGCTGATCGAAGGCTTCGCAAGTCAAGATCTGAGCATCTATCAGCATGGTGAATTTACGGACCTGTGCCGCGGCCCGCATGTAAAGGACACCAGCATGGTCGGAGCGTTCAAGCTCTTGAGTGTGGCCGGAGCGTACTGGAGGGGCGATGAAAAACGCCCAATGCTGCAGCGCATTTATGGGGCAGCGTTTAACACGCAAGAGGAGCTCGACGATTATCTGGAGCGACTCGAGCAGGCACGTCAGCGTGACCATCGAAAGCTCGGCAAAGAGCTAGGACTCTTTACATTTAGCGATCAAGTTGGCCCGGGCATTCCATTGTTTCTCCCGCGTGGTGAAATGCTGCGCCACTTGATGGAATCATACGTGCGCGAAGCGCAAACCAGGTACGGTTACGAGCACGTGTGGACCAGCAACATCGTGAAGAAAGACCTGTACCTCAAGTCAGGGCATTGGGAGCACTACGGCGACGTAATGTTCCCTCCCATGGTCGACGGCGACAACACGTATTTGCTCAAGCCTATGAATTGCCCCAGTCATATGGTGCTGTTCAACAGTCAGATGCACAGTTACCGTGACTTGCCGAAGCGTTACGCCGAGTTCTGCACACTATACCGATACGAACGGTCCGGCGAATTGAGTGGCCTTACCAGGGTTCGATCGCTGACGCAGGACGATTGCCATATCTTCTGCATGCCTGAGCAGGTAGAAGAGGAGTTTGGACGAGCACTGGATCTCATTCGCGAGGTGTTGGGCACCTATGGATTTACCGACTACCATGTGCAGCTTTCACTTAGAGACACCCAGGGCGGGAAGTACGTCGACGACGCTGAAAAGTGGCTACTTGCCGAGCACGCTCTACGCCGCTCTCTTGACGCAAAGGGCGTGCAATATACCGCTGTGGAAGGCGAGGCAGCTTTCTATGGACCCAAGGCCGATTTTATGGCGAAAGACGTGCTCGGACGCGAGTGGCAACTCTCAACCATCCAGGTGGACTTCATCCAGCCTGCGAGACTCGGCGTTGAATACATTGGCGAGGACAGCAAGCCGCATACTCCAGTGGTTCTCCACCGGGCCGTCACGGGAACAACCGAGCGGTTCATGGGTGTGCTGATCGAACACTTCGGCGGAGCGTTCCCAGTCTGGCTCTCGCCAGTCCAGGCCGTGGTACTGTCGATTGCCGACCGGCACGCGCCCTATGCCGCGGAAGTCGCCAACCAGATGAACGCAGCGGGGCTCCGCGTCGAAGCCGACACGCGTAATGAGCGACTCCAGTACAAGATCCGAGAAGCCCAGGTTCAGAAGCTTCCCTACATGCTCATCGTGGGCGATAACGAAGCGGCTGCAGGCACAGTATCCATTCGCGATCGAACCGGTACAAAGCGCGACTCGGTGCCGGTAGAAACGCTGATCGCCGAGCTGGTAGAGTTGAGCCGAAATCGCGCCGGTTAGACCCTCTTAGTCGGCAACGACGCGGCAACAGTAGATGAGCTGAGGTTGGCTTCCGGACGCCTCCCCGCCCTGGTAATCCCTGGCAGGGAGGCGTCGTAGTTCAGCGAACGTCTTCAGTCACTACAGAGATTTGATCGACGCCCAAAACTGACTGCATCTCCGCTACGAGTTGTTCGCTCCAGCTCACGCCTCTCGAATCGTCGCGCTGCACTACTTTTCTGTAGGTCGCACGACGTAGAATGAGCTGCACCTGCAATGGCCCCTGGTGAGCGTCTAAAACCGCGTTAGCCCGGTCGAGAAGATCTAGGTCATAGTCACGTTCACCATGGAGGTTGAGCGTGACCTCAACATGCTGTGCTGTCGCGTCGGCGATCGTCGTTGGCGAGCCATTGAGGATTACCTCATGCCTAACACCTAGCATGCGATCGCCGGCGGCGACTTCGAGCATTTGAGACCTGCCATTGGTATCCAAGGAGCGGTTCTCAAGCGGCGTTCCATTGGCATTCGCGATGATCACAGATACCCCGTTGTCGCGATCGTCGGTCGACTCGATAAGCTGAAGTGATCGCTCGCCATTCGCAACTGGTCTGGTCGCCGCCACCGCCCGACTCCGACGGACCGCAATGGACTTCGCTTCGTCGACCGGATCCGGATTTCGGAACGAAACTGTGCTGGGCGAAGCAATACCGATGTACTCTATCCAGTCCTCGAATTGCACCACAGCTACTGCGGCTGGAGGGTCAAACATTGGAGGTTCCGGCACATGCGTACCGGGCGCCGCACGGGATAAAGACGCCGCTTCAAGCCACGCAGTGACCTCTGTCCACCGCTGCAAAATCGCCGCTCTGTCGATCAATTCGTCACACGCATGTGCCTCAACGAGCGCTCGAACGACCTTTGCCTCACCTAATAGGGAGGGAACTCGTTCAAATATGTCGAAGAATGAACTCAACGGCGTAGTGGCCGATACTGCAGAGAGCGCACATGCAGACTGACGTCCCACACCGACCACCGCCTCTAACGGGCACTGAATCGAATGTGAAGCATCACTATCTTGAATGTGCCAGCGTAAAGAAGGATGGAGAATATTCGGAGGCTTCACGTGCACGCCGGCAGAATCAGCGGCACGAAGCAAGGCGGCATAGTTTGCAGCGTCCGCGCCAGATAAAAGGCCATAATAGGCAGCCGCTGGACTACGTTCAGTCAGCGCAACGAGGGACCACACCATCGCCGCTCTCGAGACTAGTGCTGCCGACTGTGCAATCGCAAGGGGCTGTCGAAACAGCGAGCTCCAGTGCTCGTACAAACTGCGAAGTGTAGCGTCGCCGGATGGAACTGAGTTGAGCAATGGAGGCTGCTCAGGCAATAATGCCATCCAGTCTGCGGTCAACGTTGGCACAAGCTGATTTTCGTCGGCCGTCAGGTCGACGATGCACGCCGGGCAGTCAAGCAAGTCGGCCTCGGCGGCATGCGCGGCCACGACCACGCCCCATAACTGAGAAGCCGTCAGAGTTACTTCGAAGGTTGTGACTCCGTGTTGAGCGTTCGAGAAAAGCGGGGCGCTGCCTGGGCTATCTGACGTTGCGACGTGATTCTCTCGGGCCTCGCTCACGGTCAGCAGCCATGTGGACGGCTGAGCATGCTCAAGCTGCACAATGTGGCCCGGGAAAGTCGCCCGGAGCAATCCGAGAAGCTCGTCTCCCGGTTCTTTCGCAAGAATCAGTTCAGGGAAGCCGGCGTGACCGTCACGTAACCAGTCGATAAACGTAGTGTCGCACACGATGGCCGGTTCGGCGTGTGCCGCGGACGCCACGACGCCAGGATCAACGAGGGCGCCGCCGGCACGAGCGAGAAGGGAGGATGCGGCCCAGGGCCCATACACTATAGCCGGGCCAGAATCCGCGCACCTACTGGCGCAAAGCACGACACATGCCAGAAACGCCTGCATGCCAAGACCTGCACCTTCGATGGCGACGAGTTCGCGGACGAGTAGCTCGTCAAACTCATCGGTCGGACATGCGAAGGTGAGGAACAAATCTTGTAGATGATGTAACAGGCCCACGTCGCTCCAGCATGCATCGGCCGAAGGTTCTTGAGTCGGCCCATCGGCCACGTCTTCGCCCTGTGGCGCTGGAAGCGAAGGTATCAGCGTGTCGTCGATCATCTGCATGTCTGTTGATTCATAGAGTTATCGTAACCGTAGTGTCCTCGCTGCACTATTGGCTTTGAGCATAACTTTGTTCAGGCTGGCCATCCCATGAGGTGCCGGCCGAAACCGTTACTTTGCCTTGCGGCCTTCGGGTGGCCTACCGTATAATCACCCACTGGAGGGGTCGCATAGCGGCCGAGTGCGGCTGTCTCGAAAACAGCTAGGGGTGCAAGCTCCTCGTGGGTTCGAATCCCACCCCCTCCGCACGCGGAGAGGTCGCCTAGTTGGCCTAGGGCGCGTCACTGGAAATGACGTAGGCGCAAGCCTCGTGGGTTCGAATCCCACCCTCTCCGCTCCTTTTTCCTCCACAACTCGGTCAATGTCTCGCGTGTGCTCGTCAAAAGACGTGAGTACGGCTGCATGCGTTCACGGAAGCTTCGCCAATCACTGCCGGCAGCTCGCCTGGACACACGTACTCATTTGGAAGCATCTGAACTTCACTTTGGCGCCTTGAGCCCGAGACAGAACGGAAGGATCGTGCCTTTACCTCGGTCGACGGCCAATTGTGATTGCTCGACTACCGTGTCTACTTTTCGGGCAAGCTAACCAGCAATCTGGTGGATGTTCAGCAATAGCAACGGGTCGAAGGCTACATTATCGAGACGCATCTCCAAATGTACGTGAGGTCCCGTCGCCCAACCGGTCGCGCCCTCATAACCGATGATCTGCCCTGCAGTCACTACTTCCCCTGCGCGAACCCTGAGATCATGTGCACCCATCTCCATATGGCCGTACAAGGTGGTAATGTGCGCGTTGTGCATGATCATCACACAGTTGCCATAGCTCATCGTCGGTAAACCGGGCACTGCAAGGCCCGCGTACAGTACGAGGCCACCCGCGGCAGCATGTACCGGGGTTCCCGCGGCATTGGCGATATCCAGGCCCGGGTGAAACGACTGCCATGGCGTGCTGCCGCCGAAGTACGTGGTGATCACGCCCTGGATTGGAGGCTGGTATCCTGCCACATTGTTCAATGCGCCATCTGCCATCAACTGTTGCTGTGTCATGCGTGCGTAGCCGAGCGATCCTAAGCCGTGAGATAGCATATTGGATATGGAAGCAGTCGAGAGCTGAAGCGGCGTCGTCACCCAGCCAGGCAATGGAGCAAGTGGGGGCGGTAGCGGTTGCGAGATTGGCTCTTGTCCTGGCAGGGGTACAGGTGCAGGCGGCGGTCCGGGCGGCACGACCGTAGCCGGCTGCGTCGGCTGGCTTGGACCATCACCAGGGCCTTTGGTCGCTGAAGCCGACGGTGTCGGGCTTACTACCGCCGTGTCGGTCACCGATGGGGTGGGGCTGTCCGTCGGAGTATCGTGGACCACTCCCGTAGCGCTCGGGGTAACTGTCGGTGTCGCCATGGTAGTCGGTGTTTCCGACGCGCTGGCGCTGGTTGCTGTGGCGTCTGGCGTAGCTGTGTCGGTTGCAGTTGAATTCGGCGTTTCCGTTGGAGATGGCACGGCTGCGGTTGCGCTCGGCGTAGGGGATGCGGCGGCGGTGGGAGTCGCTGTGTCAACTGGAGGCGTTGGGGTGGTTGATGGCTCGGCAATAGTACCGAGGCTTCCAACGGCAGTTGGAGTATCGGAAGAACTTGCTATTGAAGGCGAAGCAGCAACCGTCGCTGTCGCAGACGCAGCCGGTAACGTCCCTGTGGTCGAAACAGGTCTGGTTAAATCAATCGGCCGCATGACAAGCGCGGCCGCTGAGACAAGCAAACTTGGCCCACCACCAACCCCATGACTGAGTACGTGCACGCCCGAATGCTGGCGGGGAGGAACCGGCTGAAGTCCCGGCGTGGCAATATGCGGTGCGGGAACTTCGGCTGTCGGCGTCGGACTGTGAAGCGGTAGGTTGCCGTCTACCAGTGATGTGCCGGTAGCAACAGGAGAGCCGGCTCGCGTGGTATCGACCGCGGTTGACGCAGCCAATGGAGCAGCCCGGTGCTTCAGGTAACTGCCCCATGCAGCGCTTTGAGCCTTCCACTTCGCCAGCTTAGACTGGTACGTCGTCCACCGCTGTGATGCTGCCCACCACGCCTGCTCAACGATTGAATTGTGGCTAACCACCGCCGCTAGCTGAACGTTATATACAGCAAGGCGAGCGTCGTAGAGCGGCTTCAGTCGGTCATATACGGCGTTTCCGGCGCTGACCTGACCGTTTAATTCTGTGAGCAGGAGTTTTTTGTGGGCAAGTGCATCCTGCAAGGCTCTGTCCGCGTCTAGCCCGGCAACTCGTGCGACAGTTGTAATTGTGGTCGTGCCCGATACGGGAGTCACGGCGGTAAGCACCCCCACGCTACCATTAGCTAGACCGAGCGTCGTCGTCGATTCAGAAGGCACCGAGGGTGGCGGCGCCAGGACGTTTGTTGCGCTTAGCGCGATCGTGCGTATAGCTCCGCCTGCGGCTTCGGCACTACCCTGTGCTAACAGTGTCCCAGCGTTGGTCAGAGGTGACGTCGCCGTAAACGTCCAGGTAACTTGGGGAGCCACGAACGAGGCTAAACTCTGAACCTGCGTTGTCGTAAGGGTCGTCGTGCTGCTAACAAGCGGGAGGTGGAAATTTCCAAGAGCAGATTCAACAGTTCCGGTGTTGGTGATAGGCTGTAGCGGGTCAAAGCCGGCACTTGCGAGCGCAGCAGGAGCATTCACCTGGCCAAGAGTAGCTTGCAGTGTTTGCGCTACGCTGTCGTACGCGTTCGCCGCGATTTCGCCATGCAGCTCGGATTGAGCAGGAGGTAGCGATTCATACATATTCTGAACCGCCGGAGAGGAGCCGGCCGATTGAGGCGCCAGGTTAACGACCGGCACAGCGTTCCCAGATACTGCTAGAGAGTGCACGGGTGCCAGGTCCTGCGCATTGCCCAGCGGTTGATATGTCACTGGTGGTGGGGCCATCGACGTATTGATCAGGGGACGCACATCAGCTGTTGCATGCCGAGAGTTTGAAATCGGCAGAGCACCATGTGTAATTGAACCACTTGTCACATTGGCCTGTGCTGCAGCTGGCGACACCATGAGCCTCGTTGCTGTTTCGAGAGAGGGCTGCGATATCGCTTCGCTACTGGCGATTGGCTGCGACGAACTGGCCGATCCCGAAGGGCCACCCGGAAGATCTTGACCCGAAACTGGAATGTGCGGGCCAAGTAAAACTCCAGGCGCAATGCTTCGATCGAACGGGCTCACCGGGGCAGGCGCTGCTACATGCGCCAATGAAATCTGGCGCGCCACGCCATTCACCAGCTGCTTCTGGATGACGAGCGCCGGCTTCAGCGCACCAAAGATATCTCGTGCCAGAATCGAGCCAACTTCGCCGTCGGTCACCCCTAGCTCATGCATGGTGGTGGAGCGCTGATGTACGAGATCATTGAGCTGAGTCGTCAGGAGATCATAGGTAGACTGCTCTGCATAAACATGGCCGGGGACAAGATTCTGGCAAACGAGCGAGCAACAAAGCAGCACAGCGGAGCCAATGTAGCCACCACGCAGGTGCAGAAGTTCGATTCGCTTGGTTACCACAGGCAATTCATGCTTTGATGTCCGGCGCGTGACTCAGACTTTGTTCGTAGCACCATGGGCATTGCATTCCGGTCTACCCCACACGGAACGTAGTTAAGGCCGCAAGTTGCCCATTAATGTAGAATAA
>JAQBPC010000507.1 GCA_028287725.1 Chloroflexota bacterium
GTGATGCGGGGCCGCTCGGGCGTTACACCACCATCCGGCGCGGCGCCAAGCACGCCAACAGGTGGTCCCCAGGGGCATCAAGGTCCCTCTCATCAGTCGGAAGGACCCCCGTCCGAACCGGAAGGCGGAAGGGCAGCCAAGAAAAACGGAGATGGACCCTCCACTCGACCAGCGTCCTGCACTGCCGCGCCCTTCGGATGGTGTAGGTGATCATGTCGCGCCTGTTTCGTCCCAGCGTTGTGCTCCCACTCATTTTTGCTGTCGTCGTCATTGGAGGGTTGCTGCGATTTGCCGACAGCAAAAAAGTCGTCGCATTAATGTCGGCGTTCCCCCGCCGTGACCTCGCGCTCTACCTGCTCCTGATGGTTTGTTATGAGTTTGTTCGCGGCCTGCAATGGCACGTGCTCTTGGGGATTCTGAAATTGCGCGTGCCACTTCGTGCACAAATATTTTCATTTGCGGTGGGTGAAATATCGAAGAGTCTGCCAATCGGCAATTACTTTCAGAACTACGTTCTGCAGGTGGCCGAAGGAATAGATATTGGTCGCACCTCGGCTGCGACCACGCTCATCATCCTGATCGAGGTGGCCGTATCGCTGCTCGGTGTCGTCGTGCTTGGCCTGGGCGAATGGACTTCCTGGTTACGTCCGTTGATTATCATCGGTCTGCTGATCACGTCGATTGTTGCGGTCGCATACGCGAAACTGCATCATGCTCACAGTCCGCCGAAGTGGATGACCCAGTCGGACAATATGCGGAAGCTGCTTGAGGAGTTGCGCCAATTCCGCGAAGGCGTTGCCGACCTATTGCACGTGCGGCTCCTAATAGTGCCGGTGGCACTTGGCGCGGTGTACCTGGTTATCGCGGGAACGGCACTATACCTCATAGCACGTGGGTTGGATGTGCGCGGTCTGACGTATGGGGAGACATTGTCGGTGTACTTCTTAAGCCTTGCCTTTGGACTCATTTTCCCGCTTCCCGTCGACATTGGTGTCACCGAGATCAGTGGCGTAGGTGCGCTCCTAGCCGTAGGTGTTGACCGAAATAAGGCTGTTAGCCTGGTATTGCTCAATCGCGTTCTCAGTATTGGCGCCGCTATCGCGATTGCGCTCGTTGTTGTGGCCATTCTTCACGATGAGTTAATTGCCACGCTCAGGGGACGCGCCATCCCCCCGAGCGAGCCCTCGGCGGCAAATGGAGCCGCGGTCGGTTCTCGAAGGCGAGAAAGTAACGGACCGGATGGTCGACACAGCGTCGATCAGACTCGAGTAGGCGGCCCTCAAGCTAAGGACCATACAACGTGAACGGTCACGCGTGGATCGAAAGACGAAAGCATCAGCTATCCAGTCAGGCTCTTACCGGGGCACAGAGGCTGCTAGGCGTGGTTAGCCGGGGCGTTCGAAGGCTTCCACTAGAACGCCGCTACCGCATGGTAGATACCATAACGAATCCACTCGGCCGTTTGAGGCTGCGGCGCCTAAAGATTCTGGAAGAGAACTATCGTATTATGCTGGGGACGGAGCCGGATGGTCGGCGGACGCAAGACCTGGCACGTGCGAGTATCCGCAACTTCGGGCGGATGGCGACGGACTTTCTTGCGGTTTGCTCGATGTCCGACGCTGAGGTACTCCAATGGGTGACCACCGTGCACGCTGAGTACTTCTACCAGGCACGGGAGTTGCAGCGCGGCATTATCCTGCTCTTGCCGCATCTGGGAAGCTGGGATGTCGCTGCTGCCTACGCACAGGCCATCGGCTGCCGTCTCACGGTTGTGACGCAAACGGACTGGGCTGCCCAAGTGGTTGCGGGTGCGCGCAACGCTCGTGGCATTACGCTGGCGCCCCGCCAGGGATCTCTACGTGTGCTATTCCGAACGCTGTCACGTAACGACTGTGTTGCAATTCTGTGTGACGTGGCCCCGAGCGACTTAGAGACGGTGGACGTGCCGTTCTTTGGGCGCCTTGCCGCGTTCCCTACTGGGCCCGCACGCCTTGCCCAGCGCACCGGCGCGTCCATACTGGTCGTTTCGAGCGTTCGACTAGAGGACGGACGTTACCAGCTCACGGTCCAGCCACCGCTTTTAGTCGACGGGACCGTGCACGCCGAGGCCGAAATTTCTGCTGCAACAGCAGACATCGCAAGCTCATTCGAGCGGATCATTGCGGCGCACCCCGACCAGTGGTATCCCTTCCATCGTGTGTGGGATATTGAGTCGCGGCAGCGCCGGCCCGCCCAGCTGACCGAGCTCTGAAGCGCTAGTAAACTTTGTTCCAGCAAACCTGAACAGTCACGCAGCCGGAAGTAGTCGCATGGATAACGCGGCGGCCGTAGCGCTGATTTGGCCCGGCGTCGGCGTGGGCTGGTTCGGTATGTCTGGGAACCCAGACGACGCACTCGCGGGCTTGAGCTTTGCTCGTCAGCGGACAGCTTATCAGGCGACGCCGATTTTGCCGCTGCTGCTACTTGTCGGTGTCGGCGTGCTGTTCTACGTGCTCGGCAGGGAAACTCGTCAAGAGGTGGTGACGGTGTCTGGGCATGGGCATATGGCGTTCTCTCTGGCTTGATCGTCTCTCGGCGCTGGTTGCACTATTGCGAGTCCGCCGGCTTGTTTGCAGACGTACGCCCGACCGAGCCTCACGTCCCTGAATAGTGCCACGCGCTCGACTTGCGTGACCCGCTTCTCAGCTGCGCCGGCTTCGCGGCAACGAGACCAAATTCTTTGCGCAACCACCGCATTCGAGCTTAGATCGCACGTGCGCGCCCACTCGGAGCGGCGTCGTATTTCGCTGTACTGCTTATCTTGAAGGTGCTACGTTTGAACTATCAACGCCTTCAGAGTCGCAAATAGTGCATTCGACCGGGTAGCGTGCAACCGGGCATGTCAAGATCGAATCCTGATGTTGCGTCCAAGCGCTAGGTCAACATAATGTTGAGCTTATCTACCGCTCCCTGGAGTGCTGTGAGTGGGACCTCTGCTGCTCAGTACATGACTCAGATTCTGGCGGCAATGCATAGGTTGCGGGCCGGCGGACGTCCGTCCGTCTCCGCGCGCACTGTCGCAGTCGAGACTGGGCTGCTCGAAACGCAGGCGAGGTATTACCTCGATACCATGGAACGCGTCGGCTTGGTGACACGGGTAAGTGGACGAGGTAAGGGCGCCGTATGGACGCTGGACGCCGGCGATGCGTAGGCCGTTGGTGCGCTTGTGCGATTCCATGGGTTCACTCGCGGTCTAGCTGTTATCGAAGCTACCCCTTCGCTCATGCTATATCGAGGAGTGTGATGGAGTAGGGCGGTAACTCTAATGTTGGCTTTGCGGATAGCCGCGAAGTACGCAGCGTCGTAATCGTTTTGGACCCACCCTGCGCATAGCGATACGTGGTAGCCATCCTCCCAGACACACCGATTAAGTCCAACGACGCGTTCGCGCGCGTTGTAGGCATTTTGTTGATGAGCATTACTAACACGTGCCCGTCGCGCTGCCTCTGACTGGCGAAAATCGAGACCCGATCGCGCTGACTTGATGTTGCTCTAACGGACGTTTCGCCAAACGCTTGCCCTCGCCCATCATAATTCCGGTACAGCTGAAATGCGTAGGCGCCAGGGCTGCCTGCAGGCGGATTCCGCCAATACGCAGCCATGTCCAGCCCCTGCTGGCCAAAGATTCCGAGCACATCCGCAATGGCCAGGCCGCCATTCATTTGCGTCTCAGCGCCCCAATTCCATTCACCGATACCGACCCGAGTCCCTGGGTAACGTTGAGCGACCATCTCCTTGAGACGAGGAATGAGCCTCACGGGCTGTGCTATCCAGGAATGGTCGATATATGTGGGGTCCCAGAGAGAGCGTGTTTCAAGCAGGCGCCAGGCGGAGATGGCAGGACTGATACTCGTGTTGTAAAAGCCGTCCGGGTAATAATGGACGTCCAGCACGTCGAGCGTTCGCCGTCTGTGCGCCGCATCATACTGCCTGACGCTTTGCAGGAACCAGGGTAGGAATGACAGGGCGCCATGCCGGCTCCGATCCTTCGCGCCCAGCATGCTGTCCCAATAAAAGTACCAGCAGCAGGATGAAGGCCCGGTCACTTGAGCCTGCGGAAAAACGCTCTTGATAGCAGAGGCATACGTAGTAAACTTGCTGAAAATTTCGTCGTAGCCGGTACAGGTTGGATGCACGTCATAGTGTGTCACGCCCCACAGTTCGGGTTCGTTGTCCATAGAGAAGAAGGAGACCGGCTCGTTCTTACTAAGTAAATGGCGCACCCACGCTTGCATGAAGGACGGGCCGACCGCAACACTTGTACGGTGCGGATCGGCTTTAACTTTCGGATTTGAGCATGAGGACCCTTGCCCGTTCGTTGGTTGGCCGTGATTACCAGGGAACGACACGGAAGTGGTGTCCTTAGCCACCCAGCCAATTGTTGGGACGGTTAACCACTCGACAGCGCCGTAGTGCGCCGCGAAAGATATCGCTGCATCGGAAGCGGACCCGCTCGAACGGCCATAATTCGTGTTTGAATAGTTATAGTCATGGGAGGCGTTCCAAGCGTTGCCAATTTGCCAGTTGAAGCGAGAACTGGGATTACCGCCCCACCGCATGAGTGCGGGACGGACTTGCCGCATATACGCATTGCCGTCGTCACCGGCGAGTCCATAAATAAGTGGACTAATCGCGTGTCGATCCTTGCTCGGGTCGACTTGAAGTGCAACCTTCGTGCTCATAACCGGATAGTCGGCAAGTGTCGTCACCCGAAGAGTTATGGCGCCTACGTACATGTCGCCCGGAGTTTTCCCGCCTCCCTCTTGTAGTACGACTCCTAGGATCGATGCCCCGGCCGGGACGGAGGCGTGAATCGGCACTTCAAGTGTGACCCAGCGCTTTGCCGGAAGCACTCCCTTGGGTAGCCGTGCCGTGAGAGCAACCCTGGTGCCGAAAGCGCCCGCACCATCCACCAATGCGAGCCTGAGACTTTGGCCACCAGTTAGACCGCCATTCAGACGTAGCTGGACGCTGCCATCCCATGCATTGACCGCGGTGAACGCACGAAGGTAGAGGGCGCCCCAGGGCTTGAAGGATACCTTGGCCGCCGTAGCGGTCCCGTCAGGTCCCTGAGCAGCGAATGCGTGTGGCGTCCACGACCAATCCTGCCAAGCCTTGGAGAGCGTCCCTGACTGATAGAGAGTGACGTTGTGTGTAGAGAGAGGACGTGCACCGGTCGGAGGCCCAACCAGCAGGCCATCGCTTGGCAATGCGGCAAGCGTACCCGCCGCGGCGCGGGCAACTACGGCTCGATTTAGCGAATTAGTTTTGGTCACCACGCGCCGTAAATGGTGTCGTTCGCTGCTGGAGGCGATCGCAACCGCAGCGCCTAGAAAACTGAAGAGGAACACGAAGGAAACTGACCGGCGGATGGCGGACTTCACCACGGGCACTCTATCCTAGCGCAGTTGCCACATATTCGGAACTCGCCACGCCCCGGACCATCGGGCCGATCTCGCCTAGCGCGGCTCCTGGGATTTCGCGCATACCCGCGTTGGCTAGTGAGAGCACGTAGCCTGATCCCGGTACGGTTCGTATTGCTTCAACGTCGCCGAGAACCTTCGTGAGCTTCATCCTTAGGTTCCGAATATGCGTTTTCACGACATTCAGGCTGCTTTCAGAATCATAACGCATTACGCGCGCCATAATTCGTTGTGGAGAAATGATCTGACCTTCGTTCGTCAGTAGCAGTCGCAATATCTTTCCCTCGCTCGGCGTCAATTTTACGGACGTTCCACAACCACTCAACTCATTGAATAGTGTGTTGAAGAGGGCCGGCCCGAGGGCAAGCATTGGCCGGCCCGAGGTTCGCCCGACGGCAGGGACACGGCTGCCGCGCAACACCGCGCGCACACGCAGCACGAGTATCCGCATCGTGAATGGCGTGGTAACGAAATCATCGGCACCGCATTCGAATGCAGCGATCTCATCTGTCTCAGTCGCGCGCGAAGCTACCAAGATTACCGGTATATGCCACAAGGCGTGAAAATGCGTGCACAAATCCAGACCCATTTGATGGGATGGGTTCATGTCCAGAAGGATCAAGTCGGGCGGATCGTTTTGCACCGCGGCTCGGGCTTGGTCAGGATTATGTGCCGTAACGACCGTGAAGCCCTCGCGCAGCAATACAAATTTCAGGAGCTCGGCTTGGTCGACATCATTGTCGACGCAGAGAATCTTGCCCGAGATTGGCGCAGGCGTTCTCGGCACGAAACTAGGCGAGCATAGTTGAGCCGAATGTGCGCCGGCATCGGTAGTACGCGATACCACCGTATCGTATTGCATTGGCACCCCACAGCAGCCTCAGCAGGCATTTACGTCACGACACTGCGCCCATTCTACCATTAGCCACCCTATACATGTCCACCGTATACGAAATTTTGCTTTTTCAAACGATCCAAAGTCGACACGTCCGGATATCATTCGAAGCGCGGTCGTATCTTAAGTGAGAAGTTTCGGTCTTGAGCTGTGGTGTTCGTGTGAGGAAGCTTGCGCCATGCGGTTCGTCCTGGAGCACTATGGCCTTCGATCGCCGAGCGGCCGAAGGCCAAAGCATGCTCGCGACGGAGGGCAACCAGCCGCCATGCTGACCGACCAAGAACTGCACGCCAGGAGAAACGTGCCGGCGCGTGGCAGAATATGGGGCCAAGCGACCGTGGCCGCGGTCACTTGGCCCCTGGAAATGAATTATCTACCGGTTACCCTGTGTTCTCGGAGGAATCCGACCGTCAGCTCACGCTAACAGTGGCCGCATTCGAACTCCAGAAGAGGGTGGAGCTCCAGTTCTGCCCAAATACGCCGACCATCACGGTATAGGTGCCCGCGGCTTGCGGCGTCCAGGTGACGTTGTAGCCTGCTGAATGGCCGCTACCGATACTCTGCCCGCTGAAGTACTGTTGGTTCACCTTGGCGCCACCTGCATCGTAAATTTCAACGTCCACAATCCCGTTCGACAATGAGCCGCTCTGCGCGGTGATTGCTGTATGAATTGTCGTCGGCGAC
>JAQBPC010000511.1 GCA_028287725.1 Chloroflexota bacterium
TGATCAAGATGCTTATCGGCGAATGCAAGCAGGAGGTCTCCACTTTTAATCCCGCGCTAAGTCACTATGAGGACTTTGTCGTCGAGCGCGGCCAAGGTGTCATAGATGCTCACCGAGGCGGCCATACTGAGATGGCCGGCGCACTGAGTGTCTTCGAGCGGCGGCCCGATGTCCTGCTGGCGCCAACCTACAGCGCGCGATCCATCACTTCCGCGGGACCGCTTGCCGCGGCCGATTTCGCTCGCCTGGCGCGTGAGTTTCTGGAGAGCGTCCGTGCTGCCGGGCCGGTCGACGCCGTCTTCCTGGCGTTGCACGGGGCAATGGCGGCCGAGGACGAGGGCGATCCCGAAGGTTACCTGCTGCAGGAGATTCGCGCCATCGTGGGGGATCGCGCCGCGATCGTTATCTCGTTAGACCTTCACGGAATCCTCACCGACCGTATGCTGGAGCAAATCGACGCATTAACCGCGTTCCACACCTATCCGCATGTCGATCTCTTCGACACCGGAGCGCGCGCCGCCCATTTGCTTTTACGCATTCTGGATGAATCATTAAGCCCGGTTGTTGCCAGGGTGGCCATCCCGGCGTTGGTGCGCGGCGATGAGCTCATTACCGAGACCGGACTCTTTGGGCGCTCGATCAGGGCCGCTCAAGCACTCGAAAGCGCTTCCGGCGGACTTGCCGCCGGCATGTTCATCGGCAATCCCTTTACGGACGTGCCCGAGCTGCGGTCGAACAGCTTCGTGATTACCGACGGCGACCGTGCCCAAGCAGAACAAGGAGCGGAGTCACTCGCTCGCGAATTCTGGGCCTTCCGCGAGCACCTTCAGGCTCCCCTGACCCCCCTTCCCGAAGCCATGTACGCCGCTCAGGAATTCCCATCAGGCACCGTTGTGCTCGTCGACGCCGCCGACGCCACCAGCTCCGGCGCCTCGGGCGACAGCAACGCGATCCTCCGTGCTTGCCTCGATGCCGGCTACCGGGGAAGGACCCTCATGCCGATAGTTGACCAGGCTGCCGTAGCTGCCGCCAGGGCTGCCGGCATAGGCGCCACCATCCGGGTTCCGTTGGGCGGATCTATAGATCAGCTGCGTTTCCAGCCCGTGACACTCGAGGCGCGCGTGCGCCTCCTCTCCGACGGCCGCTTTACCAGCGAGGCAGACGGAACGGAATGGTACGCTGGAGACACCGCGGTGCTGGAGGCCGGCAACCACACCATCGTGACGACCAGCCGCACGGTATCGCTGTACGACCGCTCGCTCTTTTTGGCTCACGGCCAAGACCCACGACGTTTCGATCTCGTGGTGGTCAAGAGTCCGCACTGCCGGCCGGAGTTTTATCGCGATTGGGCTGCGCTATACATCAACGTCGATGCGCCCGGCTCGACCAGTGCGAATCTCGAGAGTCTGGGACATACAGTGTGCGCTCGGCCTATCTTTCCGCTCGACGGTGACGTGCCTTTTATTCCGCGTGCCCGGATCTTCCGGCGAAGCGTCCCCGGGCCGAGGGGGGACGCATAAGCGGGCTGCGCTCTATGATGCGGCGATCTTCAGTTGTGGAGCTATCGATCCCGGATAGTATGATGCTTGTAGCGCACTACGGCTGAGCCCGCCTCACCGCGAGCCGCCGGGCGGCGCCGTGATCGCAAACCGTACGGGATCACCACGCGCTCATTGCAGATGCTGTGCATCACCAACCGAGAGGCCTTCCGCAAGTACCAGTGAAAGGATCAAATAATGGTTGAGAACGGCGCCGACAAAACACAAAGTCCCTGGCCCGAGCACTGCCTCGGCGCTGTCTCGCTGACATTCGACGATGGACTGCGTTCGCAGCTTGAGTCGGCGATCCCGGTGTTGGATGAGTATGGGCTAAACGGCACCTTCTACCTGAACCCACCGGCGGAAGGGGACGAGGCGGGGTGGCGAGAGCGGCTGGCGCCCTGGAGTATCGCCGCGCGGAATGGGCACGAGATCGGGAACCATTCCCTCACCCACCCATGCTCGGAGAACTTCGCGTTCAAGGCGGGGGCACGCGGGCTGGAGCATATGACGCTGGACGAGATCGAAGCCGATGTGCTGGAGGCTGAGCGGCGGCTGCTTGCCGCGATCCCCGAGCAGCAGGAGCGCACGTTCGCCTACCCGTGCTACCAAACCTACGTCGGCGCCGGCACAGGGAGGCAAAGCTACGTACCGGTGATTGCGCGTCATTTCACGGGCGGGCGTGCCTTGGGCGAGACCGCAAACGATCCCCAGCGCTGCGATCTGCATTGCCTTTGGTCGCATCCGGTCGAGCGCCAGTCGGGTGCGCAGATGGTCGGCCTTGCCGAGCAAGCCGCCGCGGAGGGGCGCTGGACCGTGCTCACGTTTCACGGCGTGCATGAGGGCAATCTATCGGTGGCCGAAAGTGATTTGCGTGAGCTCTGCGCCTTCCTGGCTCGGCACCGCGATCGCATCTGGACAGCACCCCTTGTCGCCGTGGCGCGGCAGGTGCGTGACTGGCGGCGGGCGTAATGCGGGCGTTGCGTAAACATCGCAGGGACCCGCTAGCTTGGCCAGCCCGGCGCTGCTGTGTAAGGTGGCTGGTCCGCGCCGTCCCGATGGCCGGACCGAAATTGCCAGGCTAAGCGCCAGGAGGATTTTGGAGCTAAGGATCCCCTCGCTTTAAGCCTTGGTCGCCGGCCGCCGGACGCGTGATCTATAGGGTGAGTGCCCGACTCGATAGCGTAACGTAGGTTCATTGTGAGGGCCATTGAGAGTGTGCAACCGCGAAGAAGAACTGCGTCAATTGTTGCCTCCTGTAGGTCATGCAATGTGCG
>JAQBPC010000200.1 GCA_028287725.1 Chloroflexota bacterium
CGTCACATACGGCCGCCGACTCGCTTGAGGCCAAGAATGAGGCGCTATCGACCGTGTTTGGCGACGTGATCCGCGTGCGTAACGGTCGCTTGCCCGTCTACCCAGTACCCGAGCTGCGAGGTGCAGCTATCGGAGGCCTGCAGTAGCGCTACGAGGAAGTAGGCGCGACTGGCGCTGTATGTCTAGTCCGGGACAGCCGGCCTTTGCTCTGATAAGGCACGAGCTATGCACCTTCAGACAAATGCGCAGGTGAGGTCGTCCGGATTTATCGTCCTCGCGTTTCAGGTGGTCACCGGCGCGCCGCTGAGACTTGGCGCCCCGTTTACATCGTGCGCGGCATTAGCACAATCGGCTTCGCGAGCTCCGGGCTGATGACATTGCCACGGCCGCCGAGTCGGGCATAGGTGGCAGCCATCTCGGCCGGCTGCTGATTCGCTTCGGCGGCGCTGGTGCCGGCCCATAAATAATGGTGCATCGGGACCACTGTCCCCGGGTCTATTTGCCACGCCAGCAATGCTGCCTCATGAGTGTTCATGTTGCCGCCCGACCCATTAACACAGACCATCATCACGTCCGGACGCGACGCCTGCATGCCGCGCAGTCGCCCGTCGTATTCGGTGTCACCTGTGTGATAGATCCGTACGTCGCCAATGGTCACGAGAACGCCCATGGCATCCGGTACTTCCCAGCCGGCAATCCCCGAATCGTGACGTGCCGGCACGTGAGTGATTGTGACATCAGCGATCGTAGTAGAGCCCCCGGCCACCAATGAGCTGACGCGGCCGCGTGGAACTCCCCAGCCGAGTGCCCGGGACATCGCGGTCGGAGGCATTACGAACTGTGTTTTTCCGCTCGTGCGCGCGACCGTGGGAATAGTTCCCGGATCGAGGTGATCTTCGTGCCAATGCGTTGAAATCAGCACATCGGGTCGCGCCTCCTCCGGGGCAATCGGGGAAGGAAACGCGCGACCCTGGCCGAAAATGTCGTCGACACTATTGGAAAGATAAGGATCTATGTAGACTTGCGTGCCGCCGGGGCTCTTGAGCACAAAGCCGGAGCCACCAAGCCACCAGCAGATTACCTGTCCCGTTGGTACCGCGGTTGCCGCAATCGTCGCAGCCAAGCCGGCCTCATCGTCCATAACTTCCTCCTGGTCCATAGCTGGTAGTGCGCAGGTTCGCGCACGCGCATCCGAGCACCGTTTGTATACTATCGACAGTATATGACGTACCGTTCGTTGGTCCTAGCCGTAAGGGGCTTTCACGCGGCACCTGGCGGGATGCAAGCGAGCAAAATAGGCATCCGAAGATCAGCCAAACTGTATACCGTCAACAGTTGACTCAGGGCAGGGCGTCTGTTATAAATGCACTAGCATATCGGCCTTCCCTTCGGAACGCGACGGACGCCTTGAGTAAGGCGAACGTCGCCGCTTCGTGGGGATACGCCACCGGGCGGACCATTCCGTGGCCGGCGAGCAGCGCGGGGAGCGCGCAACCTTGGTGCGAGTCACATCGATCTGGGAAGTTTGTCGCGCTCATTATGCAACGTTGCATGACCAATGGAGGGAAAGCGCAATGCGCAGGCTGATGACTTCGAGGGATCGTGCCCATGGCTCCTGACACAACAGGCCCCACCGTCGTGGTTACCGACTACACGTTCGGCAACCTGGATGTAGAGCGTGAAATCCTGGAGCCCCTTGGCTGCACGATTGTTCCTGCTCAGTGCCGGACCGTTGCTGAGGTTGCGGCAGCCGTACGAGACGCGGACTTCGTTTTAACACAGTTTGCGCCGGTTAGCGCCGAGGCCATCCAGGCGATGACGAAAGTGCAGCTGATCGCTCGCTATGGCATCGGCGTAGATAACGTTGACCTGATTGCAGCGCGCGAGCACGGCATTCCTGTCTATAACGTGCCGGGCTTCTGCATCGACGAGGTGGCGGACCATACCTTAGGCTTCATCCTGTCGTTGACGCGACAAATCACGAGACTCTCAGTCGACATTAAGGCCGGGAAGTGGGGTACTATACCACCGCTGTCGACCTTCCGCGCGCTCGGCGACATTACCACCGGTGTCGTCGGCTGCGGTCGCATTGGCCGGGCGGTCATCGAGCGGCTCAAACCTTTCAAGACCCGGATCCTGGCCTACGATCCCGCCATGAGCGCCGAACAGATCGCCGCGCTAGGCTGTGAGCCTGTATCACTTGATCGGCTCTTTACCGACAGCGATCTCATTACGCTTCACTGCCCCAGCACGCCTGAAACACGAAACCTGATTAACGCGAACAGCTTGGCTCAAATGAAGGACGGCGTCCTGATAGTCAACGTGGCACGCGGTTCGGTCGTCGATCAGGGTGCGCTGATAGCCGCACTTCAGAGTGGCAAAGTCGGCGGCGCCGGTCTCGACGTCTTTGCCGTGGAACCAATTGAAAAAGACAGCCCTCTCTTAACCATGGACCAGGTCATCGTTACCAGCCACGTCGCGTCCGCCAGCGTCCGCGCCGCCTCGACGCTTCGTCGGAGCGTCGCGGAAACGGTGGCGCTCAAGCTTCGTGGCGCACCGGTACCAAACTGCGTGAACGGGGTAACCGCATGAGGTGTGCAGCATAGAGAGGGGGAGGGGCAGCCGGCAGTGCGGGCGCCTCGATACGGACTATGAGCAAAGATAAGTTCGATCTCACCGGCAAGATCGCGCTGGTGACCGGCGCGGGCGCCGGCGGGGGGCTGGGCCATGCCATGGCGGTGGGACTGGCAGGCGCCGGCGCCGACGTGGTGGTCAGTGACATTGATACCGACGGCGCTGCCACGACCAGTCAGGAAATCCAGAGTCTGGGTCGCCGCAGCATTGCGATCACCTGTGACAATTCCCAACGGGACGAAATCTTCGCGATGTTCGAAGAGATTGACAAGGCGTTCGGTCGCATCGATATCCTGATCAACAACGTCGGTGCTGGTGCGCGATATCGTCCCGAGGAGCTTCCCTTCGAGGAATGGCAACGCGTTCTCGACATCTCTCTGAGCAGCTCATTCGTGTGCGCTGTCCAGGCCGGCAAGCGCATGATAGCTCAGCGAACAGGCGGCAGCATCATCAATATCAGCTCGATTGCCGGAAGCCATGCGCTGGGTCGCGGTAATCTTCCCCACAGTGTGGCCAAGTCCGGTGTGAATCAGATGACGCGCGAGCTCGCCACCGAATGGGGTCCCCATGGCATTCGCGTGAACGCCATCCAGCCTGCCACGATCCGCACACCTTCCTGGAATTCGATCGCGGACACGCTGGACTGGGATTTTGAAGGCTGGCAACGACACTTGCTACTTGGTATACCATTAGGTCGCTTGGGAGAGCCGGACGACCTGGTAGGTCCAGCGATATTTTTGGCGTCAGATGCTGCCGCTTTTGTCACCGGCCACCTGCTGGCGGTCGATGGAGGTAACCTCGCCATGGACGCGGGCGGAAGTATCCAGTGGCCCGCACTCAGGAAAGACCGCTAGCGCGTCCACTAGTGTATTCGCAGCACACGGCACTGTTGCCGTTTGACGGAATGGGGGACATCGGATGGCAGACGAGCGCTTCTTGGTGACCGGCGCGCTGGGTTGCATTGGCGCTTGGACGGTGAAACGCCTCGTCGGCGCCGGTGTGCCGGTGTGGACGTATGACCTCCCAGGTGATCAGCATCGACTGCACCTGATCATGAGCAAAGATGACCTGGCCAAGGTCAATATTGTTGATGGCGACATCACCGACCATACAGCATTTGAGCGGGTAGTCGCGGACAACGGCATCACGCATATTGTTCATCTCGCCGCGTTCCAGGTTCCCTTTGTCCGAGCAAATCCGATACAGGGTGCTCGCGTGAACGTTGAGGGAACAACGATCGTATTCGAGGCAGCAAAACGACATAAGGATCACGTGCGGGGCCTGGTGTATGCCAGTTCCGCCGCGGTGTACGGACCGGCCAGCGCCTATCCGCCCGGACCGCTCGCGCACGATGCGCCATTTGGTCCCACAACCCTCTACGGCGTCTACAAGCAGGCGAACGAGGGCACTGCGCAGATCTACTGGCAAGAGAACAACATTCGTAGTATCGGTATACGCCCGTATATCATCTACGGTCCGGGGCGTGACCAGGGCATGACCTCAACGCCTACCAAAGGCATGCTGGCTGCTGTGGTTGGCCGGCAATACGATATACGCGGCCTCGGCGCGGCGGTCTTCCATCACGCCGAAGATGCCGCTGACGTATTCATTCGTGCCGCCCGAGCTGAGGCAGATGGCGCGACCGTCTACAACCTTGGCGGCAGCGAGGCGCGCGTCCAGGATATTGTGGCTGCTATTGAAGCCGCCGCTCCTGAGGCAAGAGGCCTGATTACCTTCGACCCGAATCCGCCTGCAACAATTTCGTCGGTCGACGGGCGCCCGCTCGAAGCCGTCGTCGGCCCAATTGCCTGGAGACCGCTCGCCGAGGGCGTGAAGCAGACAATGGAAGACTTTCGAGCCGCGGTGAAAGCGGGGACGATCGACGTCGACCGCGTGTTGGCCTGAGAACTGAGGAGCATTAAATGCGTCTGGTAAGCTTCGTTCACAATGGTGAGACGCGCCTCGGCGCGCTGCGGACCACGTCCGGAGAGCAACGGGTCGTCGATCTACAGAGCAGCGATCCGGGTCTACCTTCGGACATCGTCACGCTGTTGAGCGGCGGCGCGCAAGCTTTAAGCCGTGCACAGCAGGCATTCGAGGCTGCTAGCGCAGGTAACGACATTGCACTCAAGGACGTTACGCTCAAGGCGCCCATCCCTCGGCCGGGCAAGATTATCTGCATCGGACTTAACTACAAGGATCATGCGGCCGAGTCGAACGTCGCCGTGCCCGACTATCCTACTGTGTTCGCGAAGTTTGCCAACTGCGTGATTGGCCCGGGCGAGGCCATCGTGTTGCCTGCAGTTTCCAGCCAGGTCGACTACGAAGGTGAGCTTGGCGTAGTAATTGGTCGCCGTACTCGCAAGGTGAGCCAGGCGGATGCGCTGACATATGTAGGTGGCTACCTGCCGTTTAACGACGTGAGCGCGCGTGACTACCAGCACCGCACCAGCCAGTGGTCCATCGGTAAAACGTTTGACACGTTTGGACCGCTCGGCCCTGCACTGGTCACCGCGGACGAGATAGCTGACCCACAAAATCTGACACTTCGCGTCTCGATCGGTGACGACGTGTTGCAGTCGTCAAACACCAAGCATATGATCTTCCCCGTCGCGGAGCTTGTCAGCTACCTCAGCACTGTGATGACCCTTGAGCCGGGAGATGTCATCGCCACGGGAACGCCTGACGGAGTCGGCGCCGCACGCAAGCCACCGCGTTTCCTTCAGCCTGGGGACACCGTTCGCGTGGAAATCGAGCATCTCGGCGCGCTGGAAAATCCGGTTGTGGCGGAAGCATGATGAAGGAGATGTGGGTCTGATGTTGAGTGCGCCGAGTACATCGCTGAGCACGAGCGAGCTGCTTTCTCTCTATCGGAAGATGGTCCAGATCAGGCGTACCGAGGAGCAGCTTGCCCGCGCGCACCAGAGTGGTGCTATTCCGGGAGCCTGTCATACCTACGTAGGTGAGGAAGCAATCGCGACCGGCGTATGCGCGAACCTACGTGCCGACGACGTAATTTTCAGCACCCACCGCGGCCACGGCCACGCACTAGCCAAGGGAGTAACTCCGCGGGCTATGATGGCCGAGTTGTTCGGCCGCGTGACTGGTGTGTCGGCGGGGCGCGGTGGGAGCATGCACCTGTTTTCGCCAGAGGTAGGTTTGATGGGTACCAGTGGTGTGGTGGGTCCCAGCATCCTGCTGGCCACCGGCGCCGCCTACACGTTCAAATTGTTGGGCACCGACCGGGTGAGCGTTGCGTTTTTCGGCGACGGCGCAGTCAACAACGGGGCCTTTCATGAAGGCGTCAATATGGGGGCGATCTGGGACCTGCCGGTTCTCTATATCTGCGAGAACAACCAGTATGCGACCGAGGTGCCCTTCGCCTCCGTGTCTAAGACGACGGATGTCGCCGAGCGTGCGCGTGCCTACGGCCTCCCTTCCTATGTGGTGGACGGTAACGACGTCCTCGCGGTCCATGCCGCCGCCGCCGAGGCTGTACGCCGGGCACGGGCTGGTGAGGGACCTACGTTCCTGGAATGCAAAACGTACCGAACGCGGAGCCATTCCGAGGGCATGCGCGACGCGGGCTACAGGACCGCTGAAGAAGTCGAGGAATGGAAAAACCGTAGCCCGATAACAAAACTCCGTGAGTACCTCATCAGCGAACGATTGGCCCCGGAAGAAGAGCTGGCGCGCGTCGAAGCCGAGGTTGAGGCCGAGGTCGATGATGCCAGGCAGTTTGCCACATCTAGCCCATGGCCAGACCCTGCAACGGTGCTGGATCATGTCTACAGCGCCTAAAAGGGAGAAATAATGCGCGAGCTGACATTTTCCACCGCGACCCGCGAAGCCCTGACGGAGGAGATGGAGCGCGACCCGGCCGTCTTCGTGATGGGCGAAGGTATCGGTGAGCGCGGCGGCAACTGGGGCACGACCGTGGGTCTCTTCGAGCGCTTTGGGCCCATGCGCCTGCGCGACACTCCTATTGTGGAGCGAGGATTCACCGGGCTGTGCACCGGCGCCGCGCTGGTAGGCGGCCGCCCGGTCGTCGACTTCATGTTCCTGGACTTTCTGCTCGACGGCATGGGTGAGATTATCAACCAAACAGCGAAGCTGCAGTACATGAGCAACGGGCGGCTCACTATGCCGATCGTCTTTCGCGGCTGCATCGGCGTCGGACACTCCGCCGCCACCCACCACTCCGGTAATTACTACCCGATGCTGGCGCATGTCCCTGGGCTGCGTGTCGTTGTGCCATCATCGCCGTACGACGCAAAGGGCCTGCTAAAAACCGCCATCCGGTCGAACGATCCGGTGTTCTTCCTCGAGCATAAGTCGGTTTTGGGCGTCAAGGGCCAGGTGCCTGACGATGAATATCTCATCCCCTTCGGCGAAGCCGCGGTGGTGCGCGAAGGTCGAGATGCCACGGTGGTGGCCATAGGCTGGATGGTGCATCAAACGCTGAAGTCCTGCGATGAGCTGGCAAAGGACGGCGTCTCTATTGAGGTGATCGATCCGCGTACGATCTCACCGCTCGACACGGATACGATGCTTGCCTCGGTCAAGAAGACAGGACGCCTCTTGATCGTCGACGAAGATTATGGCCCATGCAGCGTTGGAGCTGAGATCGCCGCTCAGGTAACGGCCAAGGGCTTTGACGATTTGGACGCGCCGATAATGCGGATAAACGGAGCCTTCACACCGGTCCCCTACGCTCCACCATTGGAGGCCGCCGTGGTCCCCAATCCTACGAGTATCGCACTCGCCATTCGCGACCTTCTGGCTGAATAAGGCCAGGCAGGGATCAGCGATAACGACAAGCCAGCGGAGGAAGAATCAGGGTGGCGGTAGAGGTAGTGATGCCACGGCTGGGCTGGACAATGGAGACCGGCACGCTCGCGGAGTGGATCAAGCACGATGGCGATGTCATCGCGGAAGGCGACGTGCTGTTTGCCGTCGAGACGGATAAGGTCGCGCAGGAGGTAGAGGCCGTAGATAGCGGCATTCTGCGCATCCCGCCGGGCAGCGCCCTTCCCGGCACGGAGATACCCGTTGGGGCCGTGATGGCATATCTTGTACAGCCTGGCGAGGCGGCGCCATTTGAGCAAGGGGCGGCCGCGCCCGCGCCAACAGCCGCCGTGGCGGCGGCTCCCGCCACTGACCCGCTTCCCAGCGCCAATCCCGCGCCTCTGGTCGTGACTGAGGTGGCGGACGGCGTGCCTACAATTAGTCCCCGTGCGCGTCGGATAGCGGGTGAGCTTGATGTTGACTGGACGGTGATTTCCGGCACGGGCCGGACTGGTCGCATTGTGGAACGCGACGTGCGTGCCGCGGCGGCGCAGCCAGTGGCGCCTCGCCCACGTGTGACACCTGTTGCTCGCCGTGTTGCCCAACAGGCCGGCGTGGACGTCGATCAGGTTGCGAGCCAACTGCCTGGGAAACGAATCACGCGCGCCGACATCGATGCAGCGACGTCCGCAGTCCCCGAGTCTGATGGCATCGTGCAGCCAATCACGCAAATTCGACGGATCATCGCGGATCGTATGTCTCAGAGCGCGCACACCGCCGCGCCGGTCACGCTCACCACGGAAGTGGATGCGACAGAGCTAGCGCAGCTGCGCGAACGAATCAAGCGCGACATCGCGGAGACAGGTGTCACACCATCGTATACCGACCTACTCATACGCCTCGTTGCATTGGCCCTTCTCGATCACCCGCAACTCAACGCTTCATTCTCTGGCGACACGATTGTTCGACATCAGGCGGTGCATGTCGGCATCGCAGTCGACAGCGAGCAGGGGCTGTTGGTGCCGGTCGTCCGTGACGCACACCTCAAATCCGTACAGCGGATCGCGGCCGAATCCAGTCAACTTATTGCCCGGGCGCGAACCGGCAAGTCCAAAGCTGATGATTTGCGGGGCGGAACATTTACGCTTTCCAACCTGGGCATGTACGAGATTGACGCGTTTACGCCAATCATCAATCTCCCGGAGTGTGCCATCCTTGGCGTGGGCCGCATCGTGGCGCGTCAGGTGGTGATAGATGAAGAGCGCGAGTTGGTGGCAATTCGCAAGATGATGACACTCAGTCTCACGTTCGACCATCGACTTGTGGATGGTGCGCCGGCTGCCCGGTTCCTTCAGCAGGTGAAACGCTGGATCGAGCGCCCATATGGCTGGGCCACGCAGTAGTGTAGAGGCGTCAGAGAGCTGAACCAGAAGCGGTACCGGGTTGGGGTTGTCGGTCTAGGTATGATGGGGCACTCGCTTGCCCAGACCTGCATTGCAGAGGCAAGCGCGAGTCTCGTCGCGGGCTGTGACGTCATGCCCGCTGCCCGCCAAGCGTGGGGTAGCGCATATGGCGTGGCTGACTCCTCACTCTACCCGGACCTAACCAGCATGCTCGAACGCGAAAAGCTTGATGTGGTGATGGTCGCAACCCACACGCCGCTCCACCACGGTGCTACGCTGGCTGCCGCTGACCGCGGGATTCATGTTTTCTGCGAGAAGCCATTGGCCCTAAGCCTGGGCGAAGCCGATGAAATGGTATCCCGTTGTGCAGCCGCAGGCGTTAAGCTTGGCGTTAATCACATCAAGCGGGGAAGTCGCGGCAACGATGTGGCGCGGAGGCTGATCGGCGAAGGCGCGATCGGCACGCCGTATCTGTACCGTGGTGAAGGGAAAGGGGGTCGCTGGGCCGGAAGTGAGCTGATGGAGATGGGAACGCACATCTTTGATTGGCTTCGGATTCTGGCCGGCGACCCTCAGTGGCTTTTTGCCCATATTGTCCAGGATGGCCATCCTGCCGGGCCCGCGGACGTAATGCACAGCTTGGACCTGCCCTATAAAGAACGTGATTGTGGGTTTGTGCTCGGCGAGCGCGCGTATTGTGGGCTCGGGTTGCCTGGCGGGATCCACGCGGATATCGGGTTTCTTTCGCAGCCGACCGGCGACGACGTGGGGTATGGGTTTGATATTTGCGGCACGGAGGGAACGCTTGCGCTGCGGCGAAGCGTCGGCACCGACGTCTTTCTGCAGTCCAGTCATCACCGCGGCCCGCTGGGCGCCCAACCCTGGGAGCAGATTCACGTAGATGAGTTCGCGGACTTGGAGCCACCTGTAACGCTTGGTGGTATCGAAGGTGAGCGGCTGGCACTTCAGCGCCGGCTCCTGGCCGACTTCCTGGCAGCGATCCGCGAAGACAAGGAACCGGTCTCGAGCGGTCAGGATGCCTTGCGGGCGCTGGAATTGTCCATGGCGGTGTGGACGTCGCAGGTCACGGGTCAGCCGGTAACGCTTCCGCTGGTCGAGCGCGGACATCCGCTCGAGAGATGGCGCGAGGAGACCGCGGTGTCTCCAATGGAGAAGCAGTGAAGGGGCACGAAAGTGTACAAACTCAGCACTGAACAGAAGGAACGTTTAGGCCGCGAGGGTTATCTGGTCGTCGAGCAATTGCTCGATCCGCGGCTGGACATTCGGCCGCTTCTCGATGAATATGAGGCTGTGCTCGGTCGGATTGCTCAGTCGTTCTATGCTGAAGGCGTAATTTCATCAACATATATAAACCTTCCGTTTGACGCTCGCCTTATCCAGATATGCCGAGAGAGCGGCCGCAGCCTCTCGCAATTTTTTGACATCAGCCTACCTCAGCGCGCAATTCGGCAAGATACCCCAATTCACACCGGGCCCGCGGTGTTTGCACTGCTGACCAGCCCTCGCCTCTTAAAGGTTGTCGAGGACATTGTGGGTAAGGAAATATACTCCAATCCCGTCCAGCATATTCGCATGAAGCTTCCGTCTCAAGCACGAACGAGCGCCAGCAGTGACGGGCTAAACTCTAAAATCCCCTGGCACCAGGACAACGGCGTGGTGCTTCCGGAAGCTGACGTGGCGACCATACTCACAGTTTGGATCCCGCTCAACGACGCCACGGTTGAAAACGGATGCCTTCAGGTAGTTCCAGGCAGCCATCGCGGTGGGCTGGAGCCGCACTGTCCTGGGCCGGCCGGCGCCGCGATTCCCGAACGCCTTGTCCCAGAGGATAAAGCAATTCCTTTGCCCATGCGGGCCGGCAGCGTGTTGCTGATGCACCAGCGCACAATTCACTCCTCGCTGGATAACGTTACCGCGGATCGCGTGCGGATGAGCCTGGATCTTCGCTACCAGCCCGTTGGCCAGCCAACGGGCCGTCCATCGTTCCCAGGCTTCGTGGCACGCAGCACCACGCATCCCGAGAGCGTTCTGCATGATCCACGCAAATGGGCCAATCTTTGGCTGGAGGCGCGGGACCAATTGGCCAGGGAAGAGGACGCCGCCTTCAATCGGTGGCAGGCGGGTATTGGCGTGTGCGCGTAAAGCGCATGTGCACGGAGCCGCTCATTGAAACCAGCCGCAGCGTCGCATAGCCAGGAGTGACGGGGTGGTCACTGACCGCCGTGACCGTACCGATGGACACGTCACGAAAGCCCGCGTGCCGCGCTCGTGCGGCACGCGCGCTGCCTATTCAACCCGATCGACCCTGAATTATCGGATTTCGCGACCGGTAGCTTGAGATCATTGCCTCAGAATGGCGAGGCGACCCTCAGCTCGCCGCCGAGCGCGCGCAGGGATGTGACCACGCCGTCATGCAGCGGGATGCCGTCGCGCAAGCGTTTCTGCTCGGCTTCGAACTCCGGTTCACCGGCAACACGCACGCGATCCACGCCGGGTGCCGTCGGCTGTTGGTGCAGAACGTCGATGTAGGAGTCCAGGTTAGCCTTAAACTCGTCGACGGGGCAGAACGCGGCGATGTCGATAGCCGCCACCATGTGGCCCACATCCGTTGGTTCTCCGGGATTGTAGCCCCGCCCAAGGTTGGAGCTTGCCCCCGCCAGCACGCCGCACAGGATGTCCACCATAGCCGACAAACCGAATCCCTTGTGCCCGGCTTCTGCGCCTCCAAGAGGCATCAAGCCGCCACCCTGGCCAAGTGACAAGCCGTTCAAAACGGCCGCCGCGTCTGTTGCTGGATTACCGTATGCATCAACGGCCCACCCAGCCGGAAGGGGCGTCTCGCGGCGGGCTTTGACTTCCACTTTACCCACCGGCACCACGCTCGTAGCCATGTCCAGGACAAAGGGCTGCTCTAAACCTGCCGGTGCGGCGAACGCTATGGGATTACTCCCGAGCAGACCTACGAGCCCCCCAGTTGGAACGGCAAGCGGCCCCGCGTCGGTGCAGCAGAAGCCAATCATGTCGTGCTCAAGGGCCTGCATTGCGTAATAGGCCGCAATACCATAATGGTTGCTGTGCCGTATCGAGGCGATACAGAGCCCTGCAGTACGCGCCTTGGCGATGCAGGCATCCATTGCGTACTTGGTGGATGGATGGCCCAGCCCATTCATGGCGTCGAACGCGATTGTAGCGGCTGTTTCGTGCAGCACCGTCAGTTTGGCGTCCGCGTTGATCAGGCCGGCTTGAAGCGGCCGCACGTAGTACTTCTCCAGACGCGCCACACCGTGTGATTCGTGACCACGTAAATCGGAGGCCACCAGCACATCGGCGGTAATTCGCGCAGAATCTTCCGCGGCGCCGACCGCTCTGAGCAACGCGGCCGCGTAAGCGCGCAGATCTTCGGCTTCGACCCGCAAGTCAATCAAGACAAGCTCCCCTGACGCAATACTAGACTGATGCTCAATGTGGCGAGTGTTACAGACGGGCCTCGTGTAGCTCTATGCCGCCCGATGAGAACTGGCCGATATTGTCCGGCAGGATTGGCGCACATAGCGCGCGCAAATTTCGGGACAAACGTGGCGATAGTTGACAGTATACACGTCCGCACGAACGCCTTACAATCATATAATCTCATAGCGAAACGGCAAGTGCGGATTTGTGTCGGCTGTATCTCGCGGTTACGTTCTACGACGGCCTAATGCGGCGCGGCCGGCGAAAACTGCCCGTCCGCCCGCCTCCTTTTCGATGCGCAGCAGGCGATTCCATTTCGCGGTGCGCTCCGATCGTGTCAGCGATCCGACCTTGATCTGCCCAGCGCGCCAGCCCACCGCGAGGTCGGCGAGCCAGTCGTCCTCGGTATCACCCGATCGCGCCGACACCACCGTCGCATAGCCCGCCTCGTGCGCACGTATCACAACGGCTTTAGCACCCGAGAGTGTTCCGGACTGATTCGGCTTAACCAGTACCGCGTTGGCAACGCCCATATCGATACCGCGTTCAAGACGCTGCAGGTCGGTGGCGAACAGATCGTCGCCGAGGAGCTGCAGGTCCGTGGCCCAGCGGGTGCTGGCATCGCGCCACCCGTCCCAGTCGTCTTCTCCGACTGGGTCCTCTAGCGAGACAATGGGGTAGGACGCACGCCATTCCGCCAGCTCCTCGAGCAGACCGGCCGCGTCGACTGTTCGGTCCTCCGCGGCTAGGTGGTAGTGATTTCCCTGCACGAATTGCGTGGCAGCGACGTCGATGGCGATAGCTACCTCTGCGCCCGGCTGCAGGCCCGCACGTGCGATTCCGGAAGCCAGTAGCTCCAGTGCGGCGCGGTTGGAGGGCAGTGATGGCCCGAGCCCGCCTTCGTCGGCGACAAGCACGGCAATCAGGCCGCGCTCGGACGCAACGCTAGCGGTCGCGCGCCGCACCCGCCATGCCCACTCGATTGCCTGCGCAAAGCTCTCGGCGCCCACGGGAACGATCAGGAAGTCCTGAACGTCCACGGCGCCGCCCGCATGGGCCCCGCCCGAAACGATATTTATCATCGGCATCGGCAAAAGCGGATCGCCGTCGGCTGCGAGATACCGATGGAGCGGCACATTTGCCGCTGCGGCCGCGGCCCTTGCTGTTGCGATCGAGACAGCCAGAATTGCATTAGCGCCCAGCCGACCCAGGTTCGGCGTGCCATCCAGCTGCCTCATCGTTGCGTCTAGGCCCGCTTGGTCCCTCGCGTCGTGGCCATGCACGGCTGGTCCAAGAATACGTTCGACGTTGGACACAGCCTGTTGCACGCCACGCCCGGCGTACCGCTCGCCTCCATCACGCAACTCCCGTGCCTCGTGCGCGCCGGTGGAAGCGCCAGACGGTACTGTTGCAGTCCCGACAGCGCCTCCCGCCACGCGCACTTCACACGCGACCGTCGGTGTCCCGCGCGAATCCAGTGCCTCCCAGGCCATCACGCGGTCAATCGCGGTGGCATTGCTCATTCCCGTACCTCCATTCGAAGTCGAGCCCAGGCTTCGCCAAGCTCCATGGGCGGCGCCTTGAGCAAGGTGATGCTGAGGGCGCGCGCCGCCGTCTGCTCCTGGGGCAACAAATATTCCGCCGGCGACTTACCGTCGACGCGGGCCAGCATAAGGCAGCCGACATGTCCGAGCACGTATGCTGTTGGTCCGGCAAATCCGGCCGGCACCCTGGCACGGTAGGCATTCCAGAAGGCGAACGCGCATCTCTCGTAGGCGTTCGAGTCTGCCGGCCGATGCACGGCCTTTAATAGTAAATGATTCAGCATGAAAGCCAGGTCAAACGCGGGATCGCCAAGGTGCGCTACTTCGAAATCGATGACCCACATTCCGCCAACCCCGACGAGCACATTTTTAGGCGAATAGTCGCCGTGCACGACGCAGCGGTGGGTGCTCTGCATGCGATCGATATAACCGGCAATCTCCGATGCAAGGCTTGGATGGCGCGCCATAATGGCACGATAGTAGGGGTCGACCCGCAATTGGTCAAAGGCCTCAGCATCGTCAAATTGTGCCGCCACGACTCGTGCCGCGCCCGATGCCCCGTGCCATGCCGCGAGCACCTCGCCAAGCCGTGTCGCTACAGCTGGGTCGATGTCACCGGCGAGAAGCATCTGCTTCCAGTCGCGCCAATCGTCCGGTGCGCGGTCGATGGTTATCGCATATGCGTCGGTGTCGACGTCGTAGACGGATGGCACTGCGTCCGGCGTGAGCATGGCCGCCCAGCGTAGTGCCGCGGCCTCGGTGAGGGCGCGCTCGCGCTTGGCCAGCCATTCGTCGGCGACGCGGAGTTGGGGCAGTGATTGCTTCACAACGACGCGGCGCCCACCCGCCTGCGCTGCCAACACGATGTTTGACACCCCGCCTCCAAGCGTCCGCGCCTGTACGTCGCTTCCGGCGGCGGCAAGGCCGCGCCGCTGCAAATAGGCGGAGACAGTGTCGACGTTAAGAAGGCCCGCGGGATCGGAAGTGCCTGGAATGTTAAGAGGATCTTGCAACTATCGTCTCCCGGTAAGTGCCGCACAAAGACTGGAACGCCTGCGCCCAGGTCGCGGCAGGCCAGTCTGTCCAATATGTATTATTACGCATTCCCTCGGGCCTGCCGGTTCTCCAACCTCGACAACAATGAATGTTGTAAGGCCGCTGCCTCGACCAACGATCCTCAGAACGTATGACATGGGCCCTGCAGCCGCGTGACTGTTAGCAAGCTGCTACCATGTGCTCACTGTACCGATGCGGCAGCGCCGTCGGCACGTTGCACCTTGAAATACCCCCAGTGCTAGCGGTTGACAGTATACACTCTACGGATTACAGTTCAACTGGTTGGAGCCGCTACGCCCGGAAAGGGCCGCTCGATGCCCGATTCGCTGCGCAACTTTCACGGTAGCTGCCTGTCCATTGTGGCCATCGAGATGTGCCCGGCACGTGATACCAACGATGTGGAAAGAAGAAAGCAATGCGCGTAAATCACGCCAAACGACGGCTGGCTGCGGGCGAACCATCGGTGGGTACCTGGCTTGCACTGCCGTCGCCGGAGATTGCCGAGTATGCCGGGACCTTGGGCTTCGACTGGTTGGTCGTCGATACGGAACATAACCCTATCGACATCCGCACGTTGGCTCAAATGTTCACGGCGATGGCCGGATCGTCGGTAGCACCCATGGTGCGCATTCCCTGGAACTCGGCGGAGAACTTCAAGCGCGTGCTCGATGCGGGCGCCTGGGGTGTCGTGGTGCCGATGGTCAACTCACGCGCTGAAGCTGAGCAGGCAGTGTCCGCCTTGCGGTACCCGCCGCATGGGACCCGCAGCGTGGGCGGCGGCCGATACGCCATGTCATATTCTGCCTCTGCCGAACAATATTACCGTCATTCGTTGGATGAGCTTCTGCTCGTCGTGCAGATTGAACATATTGATGGGGTAGAACACGCCGACGAGATACTGAGCGTGCCGGGCGTAGATGCGTGCTTCATCGGTCCAAACGATCTGGCCGCCTCTATGGGCATAGGCCTCGGCGTGCCTCTGGAAGGTGAGCATCCGCGTATTGTCGAAGCCATTGAACACATTCGCCAAGCTTGTTCGAGACACGGTGTTGCGCCAGGGATTCATTGTTCAGGCGCGGCAGGCGTCAAGCTTCGGATCTCACAAGGGTTTCAATTTTGCGCGATGGGTAGTGAGCTGGGATACATGTTGAGGGGCTTGCAGGCGGATCTCGCTCAACTGGACTGGAAGGTGAGCGAAGCGGCACGCATCGTCGACGATGTGCAGGGCGCAACCGTGCGGTATTAGCCTTGCGGATAACGACTCGGAGCTAACTTGCCCGAAGTCGAAGGCCGATGCATACCGTTCCCTGATACCGCCTATACCGCGTCTCGGAAACCGCTGGAGCCGGACGGGACCACTCGATGGTCCTGCAGCCACTGTTCAAGCTCGCTGACTGGCTGCGGCCGACTTACGTAGTACCCTTGTGCTATATCGCATCCAAGGTCCCTGAGCAGGCCAAATGTACTCGCATCCTCCACGCCCTCGGCTACTACTTCCATGCCAAGGGCCTGCGCCAGCGCGATTACTGACCGCACAATCGCGGCGTCCTTCTGATCCCCAGTCCCCATACCCTGCACGAACGACTTATCGATCTTCACTTCGTCCACCGGCAATTCCTTGAGGTAGCCAAGCGAAGAGTATCCGGTGCCGAAGTCGTCAATGGCTACACGGACACCCAGGCCATGCAGCACTTTAAGTGTTTCGCGCGCACGGGTTGGGTCGGTCATGAGACTGGTTTCCGTAATTTCCAGCACCAGTGCAGCAGGCGACACGCCGTACCTCTGGATATGGCGGGCAACGAGGTCGGGGAACCGCTGGTCCTGCAAACTGCGTGTAGAGAGGTTAATGGCAATGGGAATTGGCTGGCCGGCATCTTGCCACTCTCGTGCCTGCCGGAGGGCGGTCAGCAGCACCCATTCGGTCAGCGACACGATCATGCCCGTCTGCTCGGCCAACAGAACGAATTCGGCCGGTGGGATGTACCCATGGACCGGGTGAAACCACCGCAGAAGCGCCTCCACCCCACAGACTTTCCCAGTGGCAAGCGCGACCTTCGGCTGGTAGTGGAGGGATAATTCGTCGTCCCGAATGCATCGCCGCAGATCATGCATGAGGGCCAGCCGCCGGACGGAGTATTCGTCGCGCACCGGTTCATAGCTGGCGACACCGATTT
>JAQBPC010000543.1 GCA_028287725.1 Chloroflexota bacterium
CGGCGCCCAGCAGCACGCCCATGCCGCCGGCGAAGGCACTGATCGCCCAGGTGCGGGCCAGGAGATCGGCGATCGTCTCACCGGGATCCTCATAGGAGTAGCCAAACTGGAAGCGCACGGCCCCCCAGAGAAACTTCAGGTACTGGACGGGCAGCGGCTTATCCAGCCCATAGAAGCGCGCGACGTTGGCCTGCTGATCCGGCGAAAGCTGTGACTTCTCCGCGTCGAAGGGGCCACCGGGGATAGCGTGCATGATCAGGAAGATGATCAGCGTGGCCGCAATGATTGATACGACCAGCGAGCCGAGGCGGACGACCAGGTAGCGGGCCAAATGTGATGCCCCTTTCCATTACTCAGTGCTGGAGGTCGGGATGGTGGTGAATTGTTACGTTCAGATGCTCGTGCATGGCGCGGCGGGCGCCTGCCACGCTGTGGGCCTGGATCGGTCGAAAAATCCTGGCGTGGGCCTCGTAGCCGACCGGCAGCAACGGCAGATCTTCAGGTACCTCGGCTGCGGAGGCGCGGCGTGGATCATGGATAAGATGGCTCTCGATAAGTGACTCGACCATGCTCGCCAGAAAGTTGTTATGGGAAGCGCGGGCAACGGCGGCATGAAAGGCGGTGTGCGCCCGGCTGGCCGTGTCGGAACCGGCAGATGCCGACCGCAGCGCTTCAAGCGCCTCCGCCATGGCCGCGATGTCAGCCTCACTGGCCTTCGTGGCGGCCCGCTCGGCACCCGCCACTTCCAGGATAAGCCGGGCATCGAGCACGTCGCCAAAGGTCTCACGGGCCGTGTCTTCGATCAACTGGCGCATGGGCCGCAGCGAGGCGGTGCTGAGATCGGTGGCCACCACGGCGCGGCGCCCCTGGCGTACGGTCAGGATGCCCTGGGAGGCAAGCACACGGATGGCCTCGCGGACGATGGTGCGGCTGACGCCAAGCTGTTCGCAGAGCTCGCGCTCCGATAGGAGATGCTCACCAACAGCCAGGCGTCCCTGTGCGATGGCGTTGCGCAGGCGCTGCACCACCATTTGATGGCGCGATTCCTCGCGGGGCAGCTGCTCAAAGATACGGGAGCGGGCCATCGAACCTCCCCGTCTTAGATGATAGAAGTTAGCATACCAGTTGAAAATCGAAAGTCAACAGGTAACGGCGGGAATCATGCGCTGCCTTGCGCAGGGTCTGTCGGTGCAGGACCGCGCGGCTTCAGCGGCCCGAAGAGCCGTCTAGTCTCGCCACGCACGACCGTGAGGCCGCGTGAGCCGTGGGCTCACGCGTTAATTAGGCTAGCGCCGTGCTTGGAATATCACACGATCGGGCATGCGGACAGCGGTCAGCACGCCGCTCTCCCAGGCATGCGTATCAACGCCGATCTTGTTGGGCTTGAGCAGTGGCTCCGCCATGTGCCAGTGCCCGAAGACGACCGGCTTGCCCCAATCGTAGTCGGTCTCCATGAAGCCGCCCGCGCCCCATAGCTTTTGCAATGGCGGTGTTCGTGCGAAGGGATTCCCGGGCACAACACCGGCGTGGACGTAGAAGGCATGATCGTCCTCGTAATCAATGCGCGTTCCCTCGAGCCAAATGCCGATCTCATGCGATGGCTTGCCCCCGAAATCCTTCCAGGCCTTTCGGGCGCCGCCGATCGACGGGGTACGCGTAAAGAGCGCGCCGGTCCATTCGGTGAGCCAAGCATCCTCGTGGTTGCCCCGCAAGAATACGCAAGGCCGCTCAAATGCCAGGTCGCGGAGCACGGCGATCGTGGCCGCGGAATCTTCCCCGCGGTCGAGGTAGTCGCCGAGGAATACGAGCGTTTCGTCATCCTGCAAGGGCAGCAACGACAGCATGCGGCGTAGCAAAGTGACCTCGCCATGCAGATCGCCAATGGCGTAGGTGTAAGGACCGGCTAGATTCTGTGATACCTCCATAGAAGGCGGGGTCTCCAGCAATTGCTAGGTTGACGAATTATCACAAAGTGTAATACGTCAGCCGATAGGCGTGGCGCATAAATCCGCATGGAGGTGGACCAAGTCGCAGTCGAGCTGCTTCACGACCGGGATGGCGCACTTTGGCGTGTCGTAGAAGCGATCTCTACCGTCGGTACGAGCGCACGCTTCAATGTTCCGCACGCCACTGCGCCGGCAATGCTCTGAGTGCCGCCATGCTGAGTATCGTCAGGCCGCACGCCGGACTGGGTCGCGGTGGCATACCGCGCGAGCATAGGCGCCTGGCCGGAGGCGTGTTGATGGCCCCGGCACCCGCTGCTCGCGGCAGGGAAAGCCGCGCTCAGGCGGTCGCGTTCGGGTCTGGCCCCGGATCGCCGCCGGACACACGCACTGCCAGGCGATGCATGTAGAGCTCCCAGCCGTTTCGGTGTTGGTCACGTTGCCTGGCGTCCGGCAGACCGAAGTGACGGAGCACGAGGTTAGTTCCGTCTGCATCCTCTACAAGTGTCAGCTCGACTCGGGTTGACCCGGGCGGCACGGCCGGATCATGGATCCAGCCCCAGGTAAACACGATTCGCCGAGGCTCGTCGACCTCAACGAACTGTCCGGAGGTCTCGACGCCGTCGCGCATGCGCACGCGATAGGTGCCGCCGGGCACGGCCTCGATGGTGACGTCGGTGCCCATCCACTGCGCATACCTGGTTGGGTCGGTGAAGTACCGGAAGACGGTCTCCGGCCGGGCCTTGATATGCACGGACACTACGAGGACCTCGGGTTCGGTCACGTAAAGATCCCTTTCTCGTTGCTCGGCCTCGGCCAACGCCTTCAGCCTACCAAGCCTGTCGCGCCAATGCTCCTCGACCACGACGCGCAGCGACCCTAGAGCCGCCTTGTCTGTGGTGTAGAAACGACTGGTGCCCTGCCGGCGTTC
>JAQBPC010000547.1 GCA_028287725.1 Chloroflexota bacterium
CAGCGCGCCTCTCATGCCGTCCGTGACAACTCTGGGTCCTGCCAGACTAAGAAAACTGAGCAGCGCTAGCGGCACCGTGAGCCCCAGCGCCTGCCTTCCTTGTTGCCAGATTGGCAGAGTCAACGTACAGAAATTGACGATCGCCCAAATGAGCGGAAACCATGCCCATGCCGCTGCCGTGGCGTCGCCGCCCGACAACCGCAGGGCCAAAAGACGACGGGCGCCGCTGTAGGCGCCGATTGCCAGGGCGCCGAAGGCGAATAACAGAACACCGAAGTCCGGCCTGCCAACCTGCGCCATCCCGCTATGGCTCCACAGGGGATCCCAACGGAAGACGTTCAAGTAATAGACGCCGACAATACCGGCCGGGATAAGCGCGATGACGATCGTGCGCAACTCAGCCAGAAAAACTTCACTTGCTCGCAACCGGCGTTTGGGCATGGCTGCCGCGATTCGCGCGTTCCATGCGCTGCGCGCGGCAATTGCCGCGTACACAAACAGGACCAGCCCGACAGTAGGCAGCAGGAACGGATAGCTCAGCGCCAGAACGAAGAATGAGGCTGCCGCGCCTGCAACCAGGCGCGCCTTACCGGCGCGATCCACGGCTCTAGGGCGATTTTCTGCCCAGAGTGGTCCGTCGGCGCCGGCGGCTCGGAGTATAAAGAAAAATCCCATGAGCTCCGCGGCCAATCCCAGGCTCTCATGAGGTGAGACGAGCATGGTGATGAGGGGACTCAGTTCTGGGGCGGTGAGGGACGCTGGGTCGATCAGCCCAGGGACGAACGCACTCAGAGGCAGTGCCAGCCAATAGAGCCCTCCCGCCAGCACCACGAACAGCCAGCATGCCCGCAGCGCGAAGGGGCCGATAAAAAGGCGGCAAAACGAGGCCAACGCGTAGAGCGCCGCTGCCGCGCAAAACAAGCGCATAACGTTGAACGCGGCGGCCGGCGAGAGTCCCAACGACACATGGCCAACCAGGAGATATGGAGTATAGATGAACAAATGGCGCGCGTTGTCCGGTGAAAACTGATTCGTGTAATGCCAGGCGCCAGTCGATCCCTGGCGTATAGCGGCAAGATACTGGCTGAGGTCGCCGATGTTATTCAACGCACCCAAAAAGCTGGTCTCAGGTTGCGCCAGAAGGTAGCCGCAAAGATAGGGAATGAGGCTCAACACCAGCACGATGACGCCCAGGCTAAGCAGGCCCGCGGGCCGTTCAGGTCTACGAGGTCGTGCCGAGAGGCGCGGTGTACCGATACCGGCGCTCATCCCTCGCAGTGCGGGCGCGGATTGGTCAGCACGAAGAGCGCGCTCACCGTGTCGTGGTATACCTGTGACCAACCGGGGGTGCTCCTCAACACGTTCGCGATGCCGCTTGACGGCTCAACCAGCGCATAGCAAAATCTGTTCACGGCAAACAGCGAGCGCCAGGAGGCATCGCCATTGTAGGCGCGTACATAGCGGTCCATAAAGGTATCGCCATACATATCGGGCCGTCCATCGATAAACACGCGTTGAGACGAGTACCAATTCCAGATCAAAAATCCGCCCCAATTATAGCTGTCAAAGCCACGGACCGGATGATCATGTGTTTTGAGGTAGCGCAGCGCACCAACTGGGTACATTGTAGCCGTTGCATGTGCCTGGGCGGTGTCCGTGAGTTTTCCGAACGTCGTTGCGGTTATTCCAGTGCCGAGAATTATCACGGCGAGCCAGTTCATGATGGTCTTGCCACGCACCGCCGGGCGACGACGGCGCGCACGCTGCCAGCTTGCCGGCAGCGCCTTCGTCACCACTTCCGCGGTAATCGGTGCGCCGAGTACCGCGAACAAACTGATGTTTCGCACAGATTCAAAAGCGAGGTAGAGGAAAGGCAGAATGATACTGACATCGACAAGCCGGGCTCGGCGCGGGCCGGTCAGGGCGCCGACCAACAGCACCAAAAGGAGTGCCTCAAAGAAGAGATACTCGGTTTTATGGAAGTCAGGCGAAACCCATTCGGCAATGTAGCGAGTCGACGCATTGTTGCCCAGGTAGGACAACGGGTACAGCGCACCCGACAAGCCGTTGGGATTGACCAGCGTGGCACACGCCGTTAAGCCGACAATCACGGCACAGCGTCGCACGTCGGGAACTCGCGGCGCTTCAACCTCCCGACCATCAAATGGCTCGGGAGAACGCACAGCCCATAGACGATCCTGAAGCACATACGCTGTGGTAGCAATGGCCAGCAAGGCTAAGCCAAAAATAAATCCTCCGTGGAGATTGACCCACACTACCATGATCAGCGGCATCCATATTGGCGGAGCCGGATACTTGCGGACAATCATTCTGCTGATGCCGAGACCATACAGTGCAGTCAAGAGCAGCGACAACATCTGTGGGCGGGTACCCCAGGTATGTGCCGAGGCCAATGCCGCGATGGCAACGATAGCCGTGCTCACCAGTGGCGTGGCGCCGCGCTCGCGCGCCGTGAGGTAGACAATGCCAAAGCTGAGCGTAATCACCGCCGCCGTGATAACGCTGAGTAATTTGGTACCGCCCAATAACCAGCCGCCGTAAAACAGCAGCTCCGTCACCCATTCGTGCGTGATCCACACGTGATCTTGCGCCGTCAGCGAGAATACATCGTGGTGGGGAATGACATGATGCGTGGCTATGTAGCGTCCGGTCGCCAGGTGCCACCAAAAGTCCGGATCGGTTACCGGCTTGACGGCTATGGCAAAGATGGAGAAAAGGCAGCAGGCGACCGCGACCCCGCTTAGACGCAATGGCGGTACTATGGAGCCTGCCCTCCTCCGGCTAACCGGTAGTATTCACGTGCACTGCCGAGAACCGAAATCCCGGGGACCGCAGCCTGAGCGGGTATCCGCCCGATTGGAACCGTCGCGCAATCATACGTTGCCTTGCGTGGGCTTCAGCCAGCTTGCGTCGCGTTCCAGCATCCTTGAGTTTAGCGCGGCAACAATCTGCTCCAGACTCTAGCACAGGTCCGGGGCCGCGCATATAGGAAGGGTCACACGGCGCCCTAACTGGGCGCCGTGATGATTAGGTGACCGCTTCTCAGGTTCCTGGTGTGCCTACGCGTCTGGGCCGGCGGCAACCGGCATTGCCGTGCTCGCCTCGCCGCTTGCCACCTTGGCCGCCATCAACACCGTCGACTCCTCCGCGCGGTGGCAGGCCACGAAGTGGGCCGGCCTCACTTCACGGAAAGCCGGCTCCTCGGCTGCACAACGTTCGTAGGCGATTGGGCAGCGGGTCCGGAAGCGGCAGCCACTGGGCGGATTGATCGGGCTAGGTACATCGCCCTGGAGCACGATACGCTTGCTGCGGACCAATGGATCCGGATTGGGAATGGCCGACAGCAGGGCTTTGGTATACGGATGCAGCGGGTTGGCATAGAGATCGTCGCCGGTTGCCAGCTCCGCCATCTTGCCGAGGTACATCACGGCCACGCGGTCCGAAAGGTACTCCACGACCGACAAATCATGGGCAATGAAGAGATACGTCAGGCCGAATTCCTTTTGCAGGTCCTCGAGAAGGTTGAGCACCTGGCTCTGCACGCTCACGTCCAGCGCGCTGACGGGCTCATCGCAAACGATGAACTTCGGCCGAAGAGCCAAGGCGCGCGCCACGCCGATGCGCTGGCGCTGGCCACCGCTGAACTCATGGGGATAGCGGCGAACGTATTCCTTGCGCAAGCCAACCACGCTCAAGAAGTACTGAACTGTCTTCTCGCGCTCACGCCGGTCCCTCATGCCATGGACGCGTAGGCCCTCGCCGATGATGTCGCCGACAGGCATGCGGGGATTCAGCGAGGAGTAGGGATCCTGGAAAATGATCTGCATGTCGCGCCGGCGCGCCTTCATCTGAGACGGGTTAAGCCCGAGAACGTTCTGGCCCTCAAATTCGATTTCGCCGCTCGTCGCCTTTTGCAGGCGCAGGATGGTGCGGCCGGTGGTGGTCTTGCCGCAGCCGCTCTCGCCGACCAGGCCAAATGTTTCGCCTCGTTTGATATCGAACGAAACGCCGTCAACGGCCTTCACTTCGCCGACTTTGCGGCGAAGCACGCCACCAAGTATTGGGAAGTATGTCCGCAGTTCGCGAACGCTCAGCAACACCTCGTTACTGGCGCCGTCCTGGGGTGTTGTTTGACGTTCAGCTGTCTGCTGCATACCGCTCTCTTCTCTTCGTAACTTATCCGGTTACTCAGCGCGGGTGCCGCGCTCCAATTTTAACGACTGAAAAGCGCGGCGGGGACACCGCGAGCTGTGTCATCCAAAAATCAATTGATACAGTGTATCACGCTTAATACAGCCAGCATTTCGCTTTGACACCGCCCTCAAGCGTCTTGAGCGGGGGCTCCTGCTCGTGGCAGATTCCCATTACGTGCGGGCAGCGGGGCGCAAAGGTGCAGCCCTTCGGCAGGTTGAGCGGGCTAGGAACCGTACCGGGGATAACATTAAGCCGCTGATTCTTCACGCCAAGGCTGGGTATTGAGGAGAGCAATCCCACGGTATAGGGGTGCTTCGGATTTCTAAGCACGCTCATCACGTCGCCCTGTTCGACGACTTTCCCCGTATACATCACGATGACTTCGTCCGCCATCTCGGCGACCACACCGATGTCGTGAGTGATCAGCAGCACCGCCGTGTTGACTTTGGTGCGCAGATCCTTGATTAGCTCGAGGATCTGGGCCTGGATGGTCACGTCGAGCGCCGTGGTCGGCTCGTCCGCGATGAGTAGGCTTGGCTGCAGCGCTAGGGCCATGGCGATCATCACACGCTGGCGCATACCGCCGCTCATGTTGTGCGGGTAATCTTTCACCCGCCGCTCTGGCGATGGGATACCGACCATGCGGAACAGATCGACCACGCGCGCTTCAGCCTCGCTCTTCGACACCTTTCGGTGCACCCTGATCGCCTCACCGACCTGGTTGCCGACGGTGAAGACAGGATTGAGGCTGGTCATGGGCTCCTGAAAGATCATGGAGATCTTATTGCCGCGGATATGGCGCATCTCTTCCTCGGAGAGCTTTACCAAATCCTTACCATCGAACTTGATCTGGCCGCCGGCAATCCAGCCTGGCAGGTCGACAAGCCGCATGATGGAGAGGCTGGTCACGCTTTTGCCGCAGCCGGATTCGCCGACCACGCCAAGGGTCTTACCAGGCGCAATCGCCATATCGATGCCATCGACAGCCTTAACGACGCCATCCATGGTCTTGAAGTAGGTCTTGAGGTCTGTTACCTCGAGCAGGTTGCCGGAAGCATTACGGCCCGCGCTGGCTTCTCGGGGATCAGTGGAGACGCTAATGGGAGAACCTCCTTGGCGCATGGGCCCTTTACATAACGCTTAGCAGATGGCTTCGCAAAAAGGATACTAATTCTTGGACCTGACGTCCAGTGCATCGCTCAGGCCGTCACCGACGAAATTGATCGCCACGATGGTAATGGTGAGGAACACACCCGGCCATACGGTTACCCACCATACACGAAACTGCTCCTGCGAGGCAAAGGCGAGGGCAGTGCCCCAACTCGTATCAGGATACTGCAGGCCAAAGCCGAGGAAGTCGATCGCCGCCTCGAATGAAATGTTGCCGGCAATCCCGAGGGTTGTCGCGACCAGAACCGGACGCAAAGCGTTGGGTAAGATATGGCGAAAAATGATTCGTGCATTGGACACGCCAACCGATCGCGCCGCTTCCGTAAATTCCATGGAACGCAGACTAAGAAACGAACCGCGCACCAACCGGGCAATATATGCCCAGCCAAGCACCGTAAATACGATTATCACCAGCAGCACCGTCGTGTTGCCGTGGCCGAAAACCGCCGCGGCGACGAGCAGCACCGAGAGGGCGGGCAAGGTAAGGAAGACGTCTACGACGCGCATGAGCAGCGAATCCACCCAGCCGCCATAGAAGCCTGCCACCCCTCCAACTACCACGCCGATTAACGTGGACGTGATGGTAGCCGTAAAGGAAATCAGCAGCGTGTACCTGGCGCCCCAGATAATGAGCGAGGTGACGCTCCTCCCCAGATTATCGGCGCCAAAGAGATAGCGTAGACCATCGTGAAGCGTGGGGGCCTTGTCCGCGGCGCCGAAAATATCGTTGCTGTTCGGGTCGTAGATGTTTTCCGGCGCGATGAGCGGAGCGAAAATCGCCATGAGCACCAAAAATATCATGACGCCAAGGCCGATCATTCCCAGGCGGTGGCGCCGCAAACGGATCCAGGCAAGCTGGAGCTGCGTGAGCTGTCTCGTCGCGATCGGGTCTGCTTCCCGATTTGGCGACAATCCTGTTGTACGGAATGGCGACAGCACGGCACGAGACTGGGGATCGGATTCTCCTATGGCCATCCCGCTCTCCACCTCCGGCGAGGAATGCTGGTACGTCATCTCAATCGTACCGAATTCGTGGATCAACCCAGGCGTAGGCGAGGTCGCCCAGCAAGTTTCCAACCAGCACGCCCACGGCAGAGAGCAACAGCAACGCCTGCAAAGTCGGATAATCGCTGTTACCCAGCGCATGCGAGAAGAGCTGGCCCATGCCCGGCCAGCCGAAAATCGTCTCGGTGATAATCGCTCCGCCAATGAGCTGCGGTAGCGCCAAAGCAACGTTGGTAACGATCGGCAACAGAGCGTTACGCAAGGCATGCTTGAGCACCACCACTCGCCGGCTAAGGCCCTTGGCTCGCGCAGTGCGAATGTAGTCCTGATTGATCACCTCAAGCATACTGGCACGCATGAAACGGCTATCGCCGGCAATGGTTAAAATCGCCAACACGCTGCCTGGCAATACGAGAGAGCTTGCGAAGTCAGTAATGGCATGCCAGGGATTGTGTGCCACGTAGCTCCAATATCCTGGGCCATTGAAATCGGGGATGTTGGACACATCTTGCACAATCTTGCCGGTAGGTAGCCAGCCAAGCTGAACAGCAAAGAACGTGATAAACAGCGCCCCGAGCCAAAATGACGGCAAGGAGATGCCGACATAGCTGATTATCGTGAATAGCGAGTCGAAGAACGAGTATCGGCGCAGCGCGGCAAAGATGCCAAGCGGCAGGCCGATCATCTGCGCGATCAAGTAGGAGATACCGGCGAGCAGCAATGTGGCCGGGGCCCGGCCGATGATTTGCTGCAATACCGGTGTGCCGTCGTTGCCTACGCCAAAGTCGAGGTGCAGTGTCGGAATGAGCCAACCCACATATTGCTGGATGACGGACTCATTGAGGTGGTAGCGCACCACGCAGGAGTGGTAACGCTCATGCAGTGCGAGCGAGGCGCCCACTTGTTGATAGGCTTCGCATGGTCCGCCAGGCTGGGCATGCAACAGGAAGAAAAAGACAATGGACAGGCCGAACATTATGACGACGGATTGAAGAAGGCGGCGCGAGATAAAAGTCACCACGAGGGGCAGCCCTTTCCGGCGCACAGGCTTGCATTTAGGCGCCTGTAGCCCGCGAAGCGCTCTGTAAGCCTTAATTCACAATGATGCATCACCGACACCATGAATGCAATTAATAGGGTTTTCATCAGTCATCTCGAATCTAGGGGTCCCCGCGCCCTCCCAATAGGGGTGGGCGCGGGGACCTTGCTGATGCAGAAGTGAACCTATCACCTCTGCTTGCGGATTGCGTGATTTACGAGAACAGCGCTTTCTGCGTATTGCCGGCGTCGTACCACCACTGGAAGGTGTTCCACCACGGACCGCCCTGGGTTACGTTGGGCTTGGCGTTTCCGATCGTACCCTTGTACAGCGTGATGTCCGGGTTGGTGAACAGCGAGATGTTGTACATCTGCTGATAGAAGTACGTCTGGACTTCATTGTAAATGGCGTGCCGCTTGGCGTTGTCCAGCGTGCCACGGCCCTGCATGAACAACGAGGTCAGGTGGGGATCGTTGAGCGCGTCGACGTTAGCACCGTTCGGATTCGACGCGCTGCTGATCTGGTCAGGCACGTAAGTCAACGCGCCCTCATCCGGGTCCGGGTTCTCGGTGTAGCCATGAAGCGAGATCTGGAAGGTGTGATGATTCTGAATGCCGCCGTCAGCCCAGCTGCTGAAGAGGCCGTTCTAGCCTACCGCGTTGGCGTAGCGAATCTTGATCCCAATACCAACCTGGTTAAAGAACCGTTGGAAAATCTGGGCGCCC
>JAQBPC010000600.1 GCA_028287725.1 Chloroflexota bacterium
CGCCTGGCGAGTCTCAAGCCATAGTCCCAGGGAGTGGGAGCGACATGAGGTCGGACAGAAGGAGTGGAGAAGGACTTACAATGCCGCTTTCCCGATTCGGTAGTTCAGTCGACGAGAGCGCATCGCCCGAGGGTGATGTCGTCGAGGTAGCGCATGCCACCGCATATGAGCTTGGGGCAACGGTTCGAGATGGCCAACGGCCCGGTCCTGAGCTGCTCGCAGGTGGTGCCGGCAACCGTGGCTGTGGAGGGCAAGGAGGAAGGAGATTCTGGCTTGTCCGGCACGGCGAGAGTGTCTGGAATCGTGCAGGGCTGATCCAGGGGCAGGCGCCGGCCGCGCCCGGTCTGACGCCGCGGGGGCGGGAACAGGCAGCTGCCGCCGCTGCGGCGCTGGCAAGCAGCGGGGCGGAGCTCGTCATAGCGAGCGGGCTGTGCCGGGCATTCGAGACCGCCACGATCATCGCCGAGCGTCTCGCCCTGCCGGTAGTGGTTGACGACCGTCTGCAGGAGCGGTCGCTCGGTGCTGCCGAAGGGCAGCCCGAGGCGGACTTTCGGGAGCCGGTGCTCGGGCTGTTGCAGGGCAGCGTTTTCGATCCCGACCGTGCACCAAACGGCGCGGAGTCGATCCGGGAGCTGTGCGGCCGGGTGGGGGGCTTTCTCCAGGAACTCGCCGGCCGCACAGCTCCGCCCGCGGTGCTCGTGACCCATGGGGACGTCATCGCGGCAGCCTTGGCGCTGGTGGCGGGGGAGTCGTTCGAGGAGATGCGGTGGCGCGAGGTCGCGAACGCCTCTCTGTTCGAGTTTCGGCAATCTACCACCGGCGATCTTTCATGGATGATCTTTCACTGACGATCTACCACACCTCGGCTCAATTCTGGCCGCGGTGTGGCTGATAGCGCTCCTCGGCGGGATCACATCCGACTCCGGTGGGGGCGTGGCGACCGCGGCGATGTGAGGAGTTACGAGCCTAGCACAGCGGATACAATCAGCACATGAAGCGTTGGGAAACGGTACACGAAGGACTGCTTGGCGATATTCGGGCGGGCACGCTGCGATCTGGGGATCGCCTGCCGAGCGACTTCGCGCTTGCCGGGCGATTCGGGGTCAATCGGCACACCGTCCGCCTCGCCATCAATGCTCTGGAGTCGGACGGACTGCTCCGCGTCCAGATGGGGGTGGGAACGTTCGTGGCCGACGCATTCTTGTCGCACGTGCTGACCGGTGATCCCAGATTTAGCGATAGTCCCACTGCGCGGAATAGACTCGTCAGACGTGAGATCCTAGCGATCAACGAGGTTGCTGCTAACGAAGTGGTCGCTCAGTCCCTCGAGATTTACCCATACGATCTACTCACGGAGATACGCACCCTATCGTTTGTGGACGAGTGGCCATTGGCAGTCGCCACGGCGTACTACCCGGTCGCACGCGTTCCCGGTCTCGGCGCTGCCTTTGAGGGGCTTAACTCTCCCACAGCGGCGCTCAAGCGCTGCGGCATCGCCACGTACAAGCGAAGATGGACGCGAATCGGAGCGCGCCGCCCGACCCAACAGGAAGCCGAATGGCTGCGGATCTCCCGATCGAGCCCCGTCCTCTATGACATTAATCTCGATGTGAACGCGAAAGACGAGCCGATCAAGTATGGATGCAATGCCACGCGAGGCGATAGATTCGAATTCATGATCAATGCTGACGATTAGCGGGCGTCGCTTGTAGGTAGTAGTCCTGTCGCACTTAGCGGAAGACACCGATATATGTGTTGGTCAAGGAGTATCGGAGACCACTAAAAAGTCGGGGCTGTCGCGTCTTGCCCATCTTGTAATAGAAGGCGGTGCTCCTACCAGCCCTGCGCCACCTGCTGAAACAGCGTGACAAACTCTGGTCCGCATTGCCAGCCGAGTGCCTTCACGAACGCCCAACCGGCAATGCGAGCAGGATCCAAGCCGAGGCCTGCCGCGAAGCGGTCGATCTGTTGCCGGAGTAACTTGATCGCATCGTCGGACTGGATCAGAAAACGGGCGCGGTTATAGAGTAGCTGGGCCAGATCATAGGCAGGTTCGCCAATCAGCGGCTTGGGATCAATAAACAACCAGGGTTCTCGCTGCGCCGCCAGAACATTACCGGGATGAAAGTCGCCATGGAGCAGTACCAGTCGCGGTTGACTGGCGGCGAGCTCTCGGCCTCGTGCGACCGCCGCAGCGACGACGTCTCCGTCGTATACCGCGCCGGCCGTGATGCGCGGCAGGTCGGCCCACCAGTGCGCAACAAGGTCCGACAGGGACATGAAGGGCGCGTCCGGTTCGGGTGCTCGCCACATGCGGACCAGCATCCGGGTGGCTACGGCGTCACCTTCCTCTTCGCTGAGGGACCACAGGTCAGTTCCTGGACGGCAGCGCTCCAGGAGCAGGGAGAAACCGTCTTCGGACGCGCAGAGCAGGCGCACAGCGCCACGACCGTCCAGGACACGGAGGGCATGGGCCTCAAAGCGCGGCTCATCGTGCGGGAACGTGATCTTGAGGACGGCCTCAGAGCCGTCCGCGAGCTCAACAGGTGCAACCCAGGAGACGGCTCCGTCCTTGTCGAAGGCTGGGCCGACGCGCATGCCCCATTCCTGCGCTAGCTCCGCGATCTGTCGGGGCAGGTCGGCGAGCCAGCGGGTTCCTTCGGCGCCAAAACAGTACCGGAGAATGTTGTGTTGCAGGTAGGCAGGGATGTGAACATTCACTCGAATTCTCTCAATCGACAGCGCACATGCGCTCCGGTCCACTAAATCCTATTGACGTGGGCGCTTCTGAAACGATACGAATGTAGGTTACAAGATGGTC
>JAQBPC010000608.1 GCA_028287725.1 Chloroflexota bacterium
GAGAGTAGCGTGAGCGGCAAACCGATCTCGTTGTTGAAGCTACGCGGGCTTGCCAGCACCGGCATCTGGGTGGCCAGGGCGGCGGCAATCACGTCCTTGGTCGTCGTCTTACCCACGCTTCCCGTAACACCGATCACGCGAAGATCGGGGAACCGCGAGCGCCACCAGCCGGCAAAGCCTTGCAGCGCCTGCAACGGGTCCGGCGCCAACCAGATGACGGACGGCAAGCGAGGCAGCTCTTGTTCCGGCAGGTGAGCAAGCAGCAGTGCAGACGCCCCTTGTGAGACGGCTGCGCCGGCGAACCGATGACCATCCGAATGTTCGCCCTGCAGCGCCACAAACAGCCCACCCGGTTTCACGTCACGCGAGTCGTTGGTGGCAGGGCCGAGCAGCGCAGTCCAATCCGGCTCACCGGCGGGAGTTTGCAGTACGCCGGTTCCGGATTCCTCGATATAGCGGCGCAAATCGCCCAGGGTCAGTTGCGCAAACGTTTCGAGCATCGTTCAGGCGTCAGGGTTTGTCGGCAGGGTAGCTGCACATCTGTTTCGGCTGCACCGGGTTCGACGCAGGTGGAATCTTGTAATAGTCGAAAAGGTGTTGATAGATGTCATGCACAACCGGCGCGGCAACCGTGGATCCCCACTGCGTTGCGGGCTTGTCCACCTTTACCAGCACGACAAATTGCTGGCTTAGATCGGCGCCGACCGGCCCAAATGCTGCCGTACTAGCAATTGTAGAATTTCTATAGTAGTTGCCGCCGAGGCTCGGAATCGACGCCGTGCCCGTCTTCGCCGCGATGTCGTATCCGGGCACCAATGCTTTGCATGCCTCCCCATGAACGGCCTGCTGCAGGAGCAGCTGCTTCATGCGGTCCGAGGTGTCCTGGCTTACCGCACGGTGCAGCGCCGGCCAGGATGGTGTGGTAGTCTTGCCCGCCACGGTGTACGACTGCAGCACGTGCGGGTGTGGGAGCATGCCGCCATTGGCGAGCGCCGCATAGGCATTGACGAGCTGGAGCGGCGTGATGCTGAGACCCTGCCCATATGCCTGTGTCAGCTTGTCGATGGGCACCCATATCGGCTTTGGCGGCTTATCGTTCTGCTGGCGAATATCCCCAGCAATCTCGTCGGAAAGATCGACCCCGGTCCGCTGGCCAAAGCCAAAATTGTCGAGGACATAGTGGTACCAGGGGATAACAGGGATCTTTTCGCCGAACTGCGCGGCGCCAATGTTCGACGAATAGTGCAACATCTTGGATGGATTCTCAGCCCCACCGAAGACGCATGATGAAAGGCACCAATTCATAATAGGTATGCCTTGATAATTGAGGACACCCGCGTCGTTCACCGTTGTGTTCTCATTGAAGTATCCGGCATCAAATCCGATTGCGATGGTGATCGACTTGAAGGTCGAGCCAGGTTCATACTGCTTGCTCACCGCGGCGTTCGGGAACACATTGAAGATTGCCTGGTTAAACTTGTCCGCGTTGTAGTGCTTGGTACCGATACCGGCTTTCTTCGCCAGTTGATTCACAAGTGCCCGCCAGTTGTTTGGATCGTACGTCGGGCTGGAGGCCATAGCCAGGATCGCGCCGTCGCTTGGGCGCTCGATAATGATCGAGCCGCCCGTGGCGCCCTGACTTTTCACTATCTTAGCAAGGTCACGCTCGGCCAGCAGTTGCACGTAGGCGTCGAGCGTAAGGCGCAGCGTCGCACCAGGCTGGGGTGCCGTATCAGATCCGTTCCCCACGCGGATAGTGTTCCCATGGGTATCGATGCGCACGCTGGTGTGGCCGGGCACGCCGGTCAGTAGATTGTCGTAATAGTGTTCTACCCCGAATTGGCCGGTGTCGATCGGCTGGCTATTCGCCGGATACTGGTAGGCGACATAGCCGAGAAGCTGCGATCCCAGCGAGCCGTTTGGATAGGTCGGCTGGCTATGCGACTCGAGGCTGATGCCGGATACACCGAGGTTATTTATCCGATTAACGATCGTATTTGCCGTGGTGCGGGAGATGTCCGCTGGGAACGGGCATGTCGGGCTATCGGACCCGGCCAGGCACACATAGTTCCAGGTGGTGCTGAGCTGGGTCAGGAACTGATTATAGTGCAGGAGATACTTGTCCTTGGCCTTGGCGATGGCCTGCTGATTGTGCGCCAATTTCCCACTCGGCAAGCGCACGGGAAACAGCACGTCGGCGAGCACCTGCGCCACCTTGGGCTTCTTTTTCAGAGGGATATACGGCGGCGCGGCGGCAAGCTTATAAACCGTCACCGTGCTGACAAGGTCATTGCCGTTGACGTCGACGATGGTGCCGCGCGGCGGCTTCTCCGTCTGAGGCGCCGCGACATCCTGGGTGTAGTACTGCTGTAACGTCTTTGCTTGATCAGGCGACTGGCCCACCTGCAGTGCATACAACTGGTTGGCCAAGAAGCTGAAAGCAAGGAGGATGACGGCTAAAAGGGCAAGCTGCCGCCAACCTCGCCGTGCGATACGACGCATTACTGCAGCACGTTAAACAACCCGTCCCATGCATCCTGCCACCAAGAGGTGATCGCGGCGTTGGTCGCGGGCAATACGACGGATGACTGAGGCGGCGTTGTGTTCTGCGCGACCACGCTCCCTGGGATGCTTGGCTGCACACTTAGCTGCTTGAATTGGCTTGCGTTACCCACGACCATCCCGAGCTTGACAGCCTGGGCAACGACATGCGTCACCGACGTTAAATTGTTCTTTTGCGCAATCAGGTCGTTTTCCTGTGCCAGCAAGGCGGTATACGTGGCGTTCGCCGACACAATATCTTGTTTGGCGGAAACGATCTGACTCTGCTGCCAAAGGTAGAGAATGCAGGTCAAGCCGGCGATCAGAACGGTGCCGATGAAGAGAACCACCGGTCCCGCGGGCTGGCGAACCAGCTCCTCGGCAGGTGGGTGGACCGGCGCGTTGAGGTCTCGTGTCGCGCGGTGCAGGCTCATAGACCGCCTACTCTCTTCTTATTCACTCCAGGAAAGAGTATCAGAGCCGCTCTGCCACACGCAACCTCGCGCTTCGTGCGCGAGGGTTCGCTTCCACCTCGCCTGGCTCCGGCATCACTGCGTGACGACTCAATAATCTGAGTATGGGCTGTCGATCGCAGGTGCATACGGGCTGGCGCGGTGGGCATCGACACTCTTTCGCCTCCTCGTGCAGGAATCGTTTTACAATCCGGTCTTCCAACGAGTGGAAGGCTATTACCGCTAATCGACCGCCGGGCCGCAACAGGCGAACCGCCTGCGGCAGCGCCAGGGTTATGCTGTCCAATTCGCCGTTGACTGCTATGCGCAGCGCTTGAAAGACCGTCGTCGCCGGATGAATACGTCCCCGGCGTCCCTTTGTCTGTGCTACCAGGTCCGCCAGCTGTGCCGTTGTCTCGATGCGCCGGCTCGCCCGAGCCCGGACGATTGCCGCCGCGATTCGTTTCGCCTGTGGTTCCTCGCCATACTGCCGTATTAGATCCGCCAGCTCTTGCTCGCCGAGGTCATTAACCAGGTCTGCCGCTGAAGGACCCCGCGTGGGGTCCATCCGCATATCGAGCGGGCCTTCCGCTTGAAAACTAAATCCACGTCGTGCTACGCCAAGTTGAACGCTGCTCACACCGAGATCGAACAGGATGCCGTCTACCTGCTCCCACCCTTCCCTCTTCGCCGTGGCCTCAAGATCGCGAAAATTGCTTTGCACGACCCTGGCCCGCTCGCCGTAGGGTTGAAGGCGGGTCCGCGTTCGCTCGATGGCCTCAGGGTCGGTATCCAGCGCGAGCAGCGTGCCGTCCGGCCCGCTTGCCTCCAGGATCCCTGCCGCGTGACCACCGCTCCCCGCGGTGCTGTCGATATAACGTCCTCCCGGCCGAAGTGCTAGCCCCTGGAGGGTTTCCCGGTAGAGCACCGGAACGTGCTCTACGCTGGCCACGATACCTCCCTGGCTCTGCCATCAAGCCCTATGAGTTAGAAGTGTAACAATTCGATACTGCTGAGTATATGTTTGCCGGTTTACCTCGTTCAGAACCATCTTGCCTCACGAAGCCTGCCGTGAAAATGGCTCGATATTCGTGTTCGCGCTGCGCCGTTCCTCCTTGCCCCGCGCTAAATGTCCAGACCCATGCTCGAGAGCCGCTCGGCAATGTGCTCGCCGTCATCCTCGACCTTTGGCCTGGCCGCATCCCAGCGCGCCTGGCCCCAGATTTCCACCTTGCTGTACTGACCCACCACCACCGCAGTTTCATCGAGTCCGGCATACTCGCGGAGGAAGGCTGGAATTAATACGCGCCCCTGCCGGTCAAACTCGCACTCGGTTGCGCCTGAAAAGATGAAGCGCTTGTAGTTTCGAACATCGGGTTGCGTGGAAGGCAACTTGTCCAGCTTTTCCGCGTATTCCTGCCACTCCTGGGCGGGATAGATCACCAGACAACCGTCGAGCCCGCGCGTGACGATCGCTCCTTCGCCCAGTCGCATGCGGAATTTGGCCGGGATGGCCAATCTTCCTTTGCTATCTAGACTATGTGCGAATTCGCCTAAAAACATCTTCCTCGACGGCTGGGGGTTATCCCCATTTGTCCCCACTTATCCCCACTGTTATCCACAGTGACGTCAGTATACGATGCGCCGGGCCGTGGCACCAGATCTTTTCCACCCCGAAATTGGCTATTGTCGCCCGCTTCCTGTGCTCAATGATCGCTCTTTCCCTCTGATAGACTCGAGAAGCGCTAGAGAGCTCAATCTGCGTCCAAGCAACCTACGGGACCTCATGCTCAACAGCCGGCCTTAGGCTGTTCGGCGTGCTGGGAGACGGGGATATTCCCTACTCCGTGCTCACTCTAGCCCTTCCTGGGCATGAATGGACCCCTGGTGGGGAGAAGTGGGGGGAATTGGTACTATCAGGTGGGTTTGGTAGCCAGTCTGGCGTGCTGAGACGGCTACGGAACCCGCCGTGCCCGTGTCTAGGCGCGGGACCGCCCGGTTGCAGGCCAGGGGCAGGTCGTACCGTGGCGAGGACAGGCGCCGCGAGGTCCCCCAAGGGCCGAAAGCATCTCGCTCGCATTAAGTCGCCGCCAAATCGACCAGGCTTCTCTATCCAGATCGATCTGCCATGCCAGGGGAAGGCCTGCCAGAATCAGCTCCACCGCTCGATGCCTGTCGCCCACAACCAGACTGCAGGGAATATCGGTATTGGGGATTCGCGGCTCGCCTGGCGGTGGGCCCCAGTGCAGGCGAGAGTCCGCCACCTCGACCATTATCTGATCCAAGAGTTGACCTTCACGGCCCAGTGCAACTATCGGCAGAGAGTGAGGCCAAGGGACCTGATCGGCCGATGCCCGCTCCGGCCATGCACTACGTGTACGACCCCACCCTGCCGGATAGACCGCTATCTCGCCCATGTGCCAGGTTAGCCGCAACATGTGCAGCATGCCGTCCTCACCAGGCCAGTGTCGCGCCACCATCAACGGACCGTCGACCCCATCGCCCGGCTCTCCCGCTAACGGAAAGCGGCCTTGTATTACATCGCCGCCTAGCCCATTTGCCGTTGCCGGTACCATACGCAGCTCGCCGGCTTTCTCGAAGCTTACGCGCCAGTTTCCGATTCGTTCGTGGCGCTCAGCGAGCAGCCGGCGCCAGAGCTGGGCAAACCACCAGCCCGCGCATGAGGAAGGAGG
>JAQBPC010000614.1 GCA_028287725.1 Chloroflexota bacterium
CGGGTCGGCACATCCACTACTACCGGAGATGGCGGCATGCTGGAAGCCGAGCGGGAAGCCTCGCGGCTGCTAGTCTACCAGGTATTGCCCAGCCATTATGGGTTTAACGTTCACCACTTACGCCGCGCCGACGCAATCGAAATCTGCATCGGTCAGGGCGCAAAGCCGGGCACGGGCGGCCTGCTACTCGGCGAGAAAGTTTCCGGCGAGATCGCCGCTATCCGGGAGTTGCCCGCAGGGGTGGACCAGCGCTCTCCGGTCCGCCACCCCGATTGGGTGGGGCCGGACGACCTGATGATCAAAATTGAGGAGCTGCGGGAAGCCACCGACGGCAAGATACCGATCTACATCAAAATAGGCGCCAGCCGAGTCGCCGACGACGTAAAGCTGGCATGCAAAGCCGGCGCCGACGTCATCGTGCTCGATGGGATGGAAGCATCCACGGCCGCCTCACCCGACATGCTTATGGAACATACCGCTGTACCCACGATGCCCGCCCTGGTGGAAGCTGTCGAGGCCCTCCGAGAGCTCGGCCTGCTCGGTGAGGTAGGGTTGATCGTGTCGGGCGGCATACGCAGCGGCATGGACGTGGCGAAGGCACTGGCGCTCGGCGCCGACGCCGTTAGTATCGGCACCGCCGCGTTGATTGCCCTCAACTGCAACAAGCCAATCTTTGTTGAAGACTACCATCAGCTAGGCACTGAGCCATATGCCTGCCGGCTCTGCCACACCGGACGTTGCCCTGTCGGCATCACCACGCAGGACCCCCAGCTTATGAAGCGGTTGGAGATCGAGCCGGCAACGGAGCGCGTCACGAACCTGCTGAACACCATGACGATGGAACTACAGATGATAGCGCGTGCCTGCGGCAAATCCGACGTGCACGATCTGGAGCCGGAGGACCTACGGGCACTGACTATCGAGGCAGCGATCATGAGTGGCTGCCCACTGGTAGGCACTACCACGAATATGCGGACGCTGCTGCACAACCTCGGCCAGCTCGGGGATTTAGGTACGTTGGCCGGCAAATAGTAATGCTCGACGGCAGGAGACTGTCGAAAGGCGAGTTACATTTGGGCCGTATCAAGTGCGGCACGCCAAGCAACCTGTTGCGACGATTAAGTGACAGTATGACGTGGCAGGCACGTTGGGCGCGAACGTAGGTCGGCGTGGCGCGCCCGGGATAGAAGGTGTCGGACGCACGTCGCCAGTCCGGCAAGTCCGGTACGAACGGCGACCGAAGTGCGAGATGAAAGCGTAACATCCTCGGCGGGAAAGGACTTTGTAGATGGCCGGCACGAGCGTCGACTCGATTGTCATCGGACTTGGCGTCATGGGGGCCGCCAGCGCTGCTCACCTGGCGCGACGCGGACAGCGTGTCCTCGGGTTCGATGCCTACCCGCGCGGCCACACACAGGGCTCTTCACATGGCCGCAGCCGCATCATCCGAGAGGCGTACTTCGAAGCGCCTGAGTACGTGCCGCTGGTTCAGCGCGCTTACAAGCTCTGGCGCGAGCTGGAAGAGGCGAGTGCCCAAACGCTGCTCACCACGACCGGTGGTCTCTGCACTGGTTCACCGGAGTCCAGCGCAGTGAGCGGCGCCTTGCAAAGCGCCGAACTGCATGGACTTCCGCATGAATTGCTGTCCGCCGCCGAGGTGACGGCGCGATTTCCGGGTTTCAGCCTCGCCGAGGACATGGTGGGCGTACTGGAGCCGCGGGCGGGCGTCTTGCATGCCAATCGCTGCGTGGCGGCGCTCCTGGACATTGCCACCCAGCATGGGGCCGACCTGCACCACGACGAGCCCGTGATCCGATGGTCCGCCAACGGCCAAGGCGTGCGCGTGGAGACCGCTGCCGGCAGCTATCTCGCCGACCGACTGGTGGTCACCGCCGGTCCCTGGGCGTCCGAGTTGCTCGCCGAGCTCACGCTGCCGCTACAGGTCCAGCGAGTGGTAAACGCGCACTTAGAGTCCCGACGGCCCGAGCGATTCGCGGCCGCTCGCTTCCCCGTATTTATCATGCAAGTGGCCGAAGGCCACTACTACGGTATGCCTTTCATGCCCGGCCAGGGCGTGAAAATCGGCCGCCATGACAACATTCAACCTTGTACGCCGCAGACGATCCGGCGCGATATCGATCCTGCCGAGATCGAAACACTGCGCGGCGTGCTGGATCGGTATCTTCCCGGGGCCGCGGGCCCCGTGATGTCCTCTTTCACCTGCATGTACACCAGCACTCCAGATCGCCACTTCATCCTGGATCGCCATCCGGAACATCCGCAAGTGGTCTATGGATGCGGTTTCTCTGGCCACGGCTTCAAGTTTGCACCAGTCATCGGCGAGGTACTGTCCGACCTCGCCGTCGAGGGAGCCACGAGTAACGATGTCGCGTTCCTCAGTGCCGCGCGCCTGGCACTCTCCGCCAGAGGTTAATTGCTCGGCCAGCGCGCCCATGCCAAGCGGCGCAGTAGGACCGGACAAGCGGCAATTCGGCGAGTGGTGCGTGCACGCAAAGCGCGCCAAATGGGCGGCAATGTCCTCCTGGGGGCCAGGGCTGCGGAAAGCATCTGGCCCAATGTTGGCGCGCTGATTACTCCGCGTCTCCCTCTGTGTGCTGCTCATCTATCTGCAACAGCAGGGCGCCGGCCAGAACCAGCACTCCCATCGACACAAAAACTATAGGGAACGAAATTTCGGCGATTCGGCCGACCGGCAGGCCCATTGCGCCGATGTAGACGCTCTTCAGCGTGTTTACTAATGAGAGCACGGTGGCGCGTTGTTCGCTTGGAATATGCGCGTTGAGGTATCCGGCAAACAACGGTTCCTTAACTGAAATCGCGCCCCATTGCAGGCAGAAAAGAACTAGCGAGATCGCGGAGTGAGTGCTCGCGGCCATCAGCAGGTAGAGAACGCCCGGGAGCGCGGTGGCCAGCAGCACGGCGTGGCGGACGCCCAGGTACTTCTCGAGCAGAAACGCATAGCGCTGCCCGACTAGCGCGAGGACGGAGCCAATGGCGAGCGCCGGCCCTAACCAGGCGCCACTAACGCCCGCACCAAGCAAATAGAACTGATAGAGCACCTGCAGATACCAGGGGAATGCGTTGGTGAGTAAGTAGGCAAGTACAATCCGCCGCAAGTCCCGGTTGTGTCGCAGCAAACCCAGACCCGAGCGTATCAGTAACAGTAGCTGGGAGCCGCGCGCAGCCTGGCTCTCTGTCCTTTTTGGCTCAGTTACGAAGAGGCTGAAGCCAAACGCGATAACCAGGCAAAGGATCGTGAGCTGTATCGCGGTGACCATCTGAGCCATCCGCAAATTCGCTACCAACAGCCCGCCGATGACATAGGCGATCATGCTGCCAAGTTGCATCGCGGCGCCAATCGCACCCATCGCCCTCTGCATCAACGAGCGTCGATCGTGCTCGGGAAGCGACTCGTAAATCAGAGCGATGACGCTGCCGGAGCAGAGCGCGGCTCCCATGCCGCCGAGCACCTGTGCCAAGACGAACGCCCAGAATTGGTGCGCGAAGAGGAAGATAAACTCGGAGACGATCTGGAAGGCAAGTCCGGCCGTCAGAGCCCACCGCCGCCCAAGCAGATCGGCCAGCGCGCCTGTTGGGAGGTCGAATACCAGCCCAATTCCGATAAATACGGATTGCAGAATGCTGATCTCGGCCAGACTCAGTCCCCGGGCTCGCCAAAACAGCGAAATCACGGGCAGGTAAAAGTAGAGGCTGGAGAAGAAGATCGCCAGCGACACCACGCGTGTAGTAGACCATGGGCGCGACCATACAGCCCGCAATGCCCTTAGGCGATCGCCGGCCCCACTCACGGTAGCGCCCTGGCGCCACTAACGTGCGTACTCTG
>JAQBPC010000633.1 GCA_028287725.1 Chloroflexota bacterium
ATGTCGACGGGACACGCCAAGATCTTCAGCCTCACCAGGGTCGCATGCCTGCGATAAGTTGATGTACGGCTGTGACGACGATGAGGCGGAGTCCAATCCACGCCCAATGATCGACGGCACGCCGTCTGAACGGAATACCGTGCCGTTCCTCACCTCAATCAATGACAAGGCGCGGGCAATTGGCTGAGGCGTCGACGGCGGTATAGGCGGCGCCAGGTCGACAAATTGCGACGAGGGCACAAGGCTAGGGGGTGTGATGTGCGAAACCGAGAGGTCTGGCATTTTGACTGTCGTGCCTGTACCGGTCGATGGCGGCATGGTCACGGCTATCGCACGCGCATTGGCGGTGGTGCGCGCCCGCTGTGCAAGGTCTATCGCGGCCTGCAACTCACCGAGTGATTGGTCCAACGCCGCGCGAGCATCGTCAAAGGCGCCATCACGGATGCTGGCAGCTGCCGACGAGATACGCACGTCTTGCGCCGCGAGGATAGACGAGACTGAGCGAATCGTGCCCTGCCAGGCAGCATCGTCAAACCCTGGGCCTCGCTGCAACTGCATATCGGCGAGGGTTTGACGAACGACGGAGTATCGCTTCCTGCTGGTTTCGAGCGCCGCATTACATTCGAACGTTTGCTGCGCCCTTCTTGCTGCCGCCACGGCAGCCTTGTCCCTGGCAATTTGATCGGCGATTGCCTGCTTCGCGGCCGTGACGCGGTTGCCAAGCATCATATACGGAGCGAATAGGGGTTGGAAAGAGAGGGCCTGTTCGAGCAGCCGCCGATTCTCCCCCCACCGCTGAGATTGCGTCGCGATTGGCACTGAAGCAAGAAATTCACGGGCTCGCTGCGTCAGCCCCGGCAGTCGGGCGGCCAAATCCGCCGCCTCTGGAAGGCCAACCTGGCGCGCGACCACCACATTAGACTCGGCGAGCGAGATCATTTGGTCAAGCTGGAGCAGGGCATCGGTAAGTGATTGGGCTGCACGGCCAAAGGGATCACTCATAGTGGCTCATCTGTGGGACTGGACGCACTACAACGTGCTTGAACTTCTGGCTTCAAACACGCCAAAAGGGTTGCTGTCTTGCAAAGCCGGAAATCACAATGGCGAGGATCCAGCATACTTTTGGAACTCGCCGACTCGATACGAATCACCGGTTTCGCGGTGCATAGTTTGGCGCCTCTTTTGTTATTACAACCCCGTGTGGATGACTTTCAAATAATCCGGCGTTTGTGATCCGAACAAAGGGCTTGGTCTGTAGCTCGGGAATCGTGCGAGCGCCAGTGTAACCCATGCCGCTCCTCAGACCACCCAATACCTGATAGACGACGGCCTGTAAGGCGCCCTTATACGCGACACGGCCCTCAATGCCCTCCGGCACCAACTTGCCGATTTGTTGGACTTCCTCTTGGTGATATCGGTCCGCGGCAAGACGGGTCCGCATTGCTCCAATTGAACCCATGCCGCGATATTCCTTGAAGCGCTCACCGTTGTAGAGGATCACCTCGCCGGGGCTCTCATCCGTGCCTGCAAACATGCTGCCAAGCATCACGGTTGATGCACCGGCCGCCAGGGCCTTCACGACGTCGCCGGAATACTTCACGCCGCCATCGGCTATGACCGGCACGCCGTATTCAGCAGCCACGTCGGCACATTGTGCAATCGCCGTCACTTGTGGCATGCCGATGCCTGACACAATGCGCGTGGTACAGATGGAGCCCGCGCCGACACCAACCTTTATCGCATCCGCGCCGGCTTCGATCAGCGCGCGGGTACCCGCGGCGGTCACGACGTTACCGGCTACGAGCTGAACGTCGGGAAAACGACTCTTGATGGCATTAGTCGCGCGCACGACCTCTTGAGAATGGCCGTGTGCCGTGTCGAGTACCAGCACGTCCGCGCCTGCCGCCACGAGCTCGGTAGCCCGCTCAAGGAAATCCACGCTGCCGAGCGCCGCGCCGGCGAGCAAGCGACCGTGCAAGTCCTTCGCCGCATTCGGGAACTGCCGCCGTTTCGAAATGTCCTTGACAGTAATGAGACCCTGCAGCTTCCCGTCGCTGTCGACGATGGGAAGCTTCTCAATCTTATGCTGATGCAGAACTCGCTCCGCGCTCTCGAGCGTGGTGCCAAGCGGCGCGGTGATCAGGCGTTCGCGGGTCATCACCTCTGAGATCGGACGGTTGAACTCCGTCTCAAAGAGCAAATCGCGATTCGTGATAATGCCGACGAGGATTCCGCGTTCGTCGGTAATTGGAATACCGGAAATGCGGAAACGCCGCATCATGTCGAGTGCGTCCGATAAAGAGCGATCCGGGGTTAAAGTGATTGGCTTCCCAATCATCCCGCTCTCGCTCCGCTTTACGAGATCCACCTCGCTCGCTTGATCGGCAATGGGCATATTGCGATGAATAATGCCTATGCCGCCTTGCCGCGCCATGGCAATCGCCATGTTACCCTCGGTGACCGTGTCCATCGCGGCGCTTAATAGCGGCACGTTGAGGTCGATTGTCCGTGTGAACCGTGTGCGAATATCCACATCTCGCGGTAGGACGTCTGACGCGCACGGCACCAGCAGCACATCGTCGAAGGTTAGGCCTTCACCCTCAAACAACATCTCCATCAGCGCTGGTACCTCCATTGATTGCGTTTATTGATTGCGTAGGCTCTACCTATTATTCTCCCATCGTACCGGGCCCTGGGCAAGGACGCCGGAAATGGCGAAGCAGGCTGTTTCCTATTGACGGGGTATACCGCCGGACCTACAGTTATGGCAGCACCAAAAATACGCTATTATTCCGCGTTTTGGCTGTTGAGGAGAACCGGATGCTAGCCCGACCGTTTCTATCACTATCCAAGGGCACACTGAGCTTACTCTT
>JAQBPC010000636.1 GCA_028287725.1 Chloroflexota bacterium
CGTCCAGTGCAGTATATTGCGCTCCTCAATACGAAGCCTATTGCTCGCGGCTCCATTTGGTCTGGCGTTGCGGCGGATTGCTTAGTCCAAGGGGTGCGCCGTTTCCCGGTGTCCGTCTGATGCTACCGACGACCGACCAGCATAGCCGGGCGCTGTCTCAAGCCTGTGAGAGGGTCGAACATGAAGCGTCATTGGAGGGGTAATCGCACGTTTCCGGCGGTTCGGTAAGGTGCATGCAGGTCTCGCTCAAGCGCTCTCTCGATAGATTCCGCCGGTAGATCGGCGAGCGATGCGGCGCAGTGACATTCCGGTGACACCGCATTGCCATTCTGATGGGGATGGGTTGGCGTGGGTTAGATCCGTATGGTCTTAGACCTCGATACCGGGACCAACCATTAGCTGGGAGACTATTCTATGGCGGCGTCAGCGATTCCGTTCAGTGAACCGCCGTCATTTCATGTGCCGGCCAGGCTTACCGGTGCCACCTGCAATCTGGACTGCACATATTGCTTCTTCGTGTCCAAGGAGCTGCCCTGTCCAGTCAGGCGGCTGCGCATGCCTGGCGACCTGTTAGATAGTTACATCCACCAGATCATCGAGTCACAATGTTGCCCCGACATCACGATTATCTCGCAGGGCGGCGAGCTAACGCTGACGGGACTCGATGTTTTCTGCCGTGCGGTAGAACATGCGAAGAAGAACTGAAAGCCAGACACGACGATAGTGCGTGCGATGCAGACGAACGGCAGATTGTTGGATGATCAATCGTGTGAGTTCTTCCGTGAGAACTGTTTGCTTGTCGGACTCAGCCTCAATGGGACCCGGGACATGCATGACGCCTGCCGAGCCGATAAGGGTGGCAGCCGGTCTTGGGCTGAGAACCAAGCTATGACGATTCTGATACGGCCGTCTGCTACATGTAAGCACGAACCTGTGCGCTAGCCCTGAACTCAGTCGGGGCTTGGTGAACAGCCGGCGCGTTTCCGCTATTACTCGACCTCCAAATGTCACGCTGAATACAATGATGATTATCGATCGTGCCGACATCGTCAGGTATTACCGCGGCAGCCAGGACGAGTATCAGCTAGAAGAGCTTTTCAAATCAAGCGCTCGTTTACGGACACGAGCCCGGGACGAGGGGAGGAACGGCGCTCAGTAGCGCCTGTGGAGGTGAACAATGCAAGGTGAAAGTTACGAAACACGGGACGAGAAAATTAGCGAGGCCATCGAGGCGGAGATCCAGGCCAAAATGCACCCAGACGCACGTCCGATCGACGTCGCAGTGCAAGGAGCGAATGTTACGCTCACTGGGCATGTGGCAAACCAAGCCACCAAAGATGCCATCATTAAGATGGCCCGTGGCACGGACGGCGTGATCAACGTCACCGACGACCTGGTGATCGGTGGTGGCCATCCTTACCTGGACTGGTTCTTCCCTTGGAGAAACCAGAATAAGGATCTGGAAGAAGGCGAGAAAGGCGACTGGTAGAAACGTCTTACCTCCTTAGCGGGCTAGGCCCATCTGAAGAAGCTTCAGCGACATCGCCCGCTCGTTGCCGCCAGGCGATGCCCGAGGGGGGTACAGGACCGCGCCGACTCGAACCGAGGACGTCGGCTCGCATTTCAAGTCACAAATAAATGCGGCGGCGCAGGCTGCGACTCACGCGTGTCGTAGGCATCGGCGATAACGGCTTGCTAATAGGGTCGACGCATAGTGAGCACGGCCCGGCTTGCCCCGGTAGTGTTCCATCCAAAACGTCGACTCTGTAGGTGAGAGTGTTGTCGACCGGTTGCGGCTCGTGTAGCACAATCGTTACTTCTTCGGCGTTGGCGCTCTCGTTCTCAAGTAAAACACGACCGGATTGGGTGGGTCGGCGGCGAAGCTATTCTCTTCCTGTGTCCAGTAGTTGATGAACCTCTCAGAGCTGAGGTGGTCCACAGCCCGCCTGGGCCGGTTCGCTTAGAATAGAGTCGCTCCTGTCGATCCATGAAACGTCACGGCGTGGTCGACGCGCGTGACCCTATGACCATATCGCACGAACGTTGCTTCGATTTCCTTGGCGTGGGGAGTGGGTTGGCCTCTAGGAGCGTCGTTCCCGTGCATGGCCGTCCTAGATATCTAGTTGAGCATGTCGCTGATAATCAAGCCCATCATCTCAGATGCATGTTCAATCGTGCTGTCGATTGCCTCAGGTCCGTCATAATCTTCGTAACCACTGGTGACGTATTGACGAAACTGTGCTTTAAACTTGCAAGGCCGCTGCCGAAACAACGCATCGGCACAAGTGCTGGCTAACGCAAGCCCTCTCGTGCACAAGGCGGCCTGAGCAGGCTTGTAGGAACCCTTCACAATCGTCGACGCGTTTACTCCGCGACACGAACCTTCGCGAACTGGGCGCTGAACATGCCGACCGAATCGACATAATAATATACGAGTGCAACGGAGAAAGCGATGGCTGTAACACGGCGGAAAGTATCCCGGCCTCAAGTACAGGAGTCGGTCGGACCGTCTGTGATCGATCAGCCCCTGATTAGCTTTGGCCGCGAGATCTGCGGCGACGTGGAAGCTGGACTGCGGCGGGAATGGCTCGTGACCAACGGCCTGGGCGGGTATGCATCTGGAACAGTGTCCGGTATCCCTACTCGCAGCTACCATGGACTGCTCGTGGCCGCGCTTGATCCGCCAGCGGAGCGTACCGTCCTTGTGGGCGGCATGATTGAGTGGGCGACATATGATGGCGCACGCTTTCCTCTCAGTGCCTTTGAGTACGGAGACGGCACCTTGGACCCTCAGGGCTACCGGCACATCCAATCGTTCTCTCTTGAAGGTACAGTGCCCGTCTGGGTCTTCGTGCAGGCTGATGCGTGGTTAGAGCGTCGCGTGTGGATGCGCCGGGGCACGAATACAACCTATGTGATGTACAGTCTTCTCCGCGCGACGGCACCTGTCGACCTGGAGATCACTCCGCTGGTTACGTACCGCAGCTTCCACGCCTTGAGCTCAGGGCGCGGCTGGCAGATCGGCGTTGAAGAGATCTCGCAGGGCGCCAGGATTCAAGCATACGATGGCGCGGTGCCGTTCTACCTGCGGGCGGAAGGCGGGCAGTTTGCTCCGGGCGGCGCATGGTGGTGGAACCTCCGGTATCGGGCGGAAGCCGCTCGCGGCCTCAACGCCCAAGGCGACCTATATGCACCGGGCACATTCAGGACTACCCTGCGCCCTGGCATGATTTTGACACTGGAACTGACAACCGAGGCAATCGCGCGACCCGATGGCCCGCTCGCTCTTGTTGACGAAAAGGATCGTCAGGCGAAGCTCCTTCGCCAGGCCAACGCGAGCGCGGCCCACCCCGTGGTTCAACAACTTACCCTTGCCGCGGACCAGTTCGTGGTTGCCCGTGGTCTGGAACCTGGGGCGATCAAGGCGGGCAGGACCGATGCCGCGGGGGCTCAGGGTAAAACAATTATCGCGGGGTACCATTGGTTCGGCGACTGGGGAAGGGACACCATGATATCCCTCTCTGGTCTGACCCTTGCGACGGGCCGCACGGAGGACGCCGCCGGAATTTTGCGCACATTTGCCAGATATGTGCGGGATGGGTTGTTGCCCAACAACTTCCCCGACAAATCAGGAATGGACCCAGGTTACAACACCGCGGATGCCTCCTTGTGGTACTTTCTCGCCGTCCGCGCGTACCACTTGGCGACCGACGACACTGCGCTGGTCGATGCATTCCTACCTGTGCTCCGCGATATCGTCGACCACCATATTAAGGGCACGCACTACAATATCGGCGTCGATCCCGACGATGGCCTCCTGCGCGCGGGCGAGCCCGGTGTCCAGCTCACCTGGATGGATGCGAAGATCGGCGACTGGGTGATAACGCCGCGCATCGGCAAGCCGGTCGAGATCAACGCACTGTGGTATAACGCACTTCGCACACTCGCAGAATTCCTTGACGCCCGTGACGACCCCACTGCGCAGGCGTACGGATTGCTTGCAGAACGTGCCAGAACCTCATTTCGGGATCGTTTCATGCGTGCCGATCTCTCGTATCTCGCCGACGTGCTCGACGGTCCGCAGGGGGACGACTGGAGCTTGCGCCCCAACCAGATCTTCGCCGTCTCGTTGCCTTACCCGCTGCTCGACGGAAGTGCAGCGCGGTCAGTCGTCGATGCGGTTGGGCGGAGCTTGCTTACCAGTTATGGCCTGCGCTCTCTCGCACCTGTAGACCCTGCCTATCACGGCAGCTACGGCGGCGACACCCTGCACCGGGACAATGCCTATCACCAGGGTCCTGTCTGGACCTGGCTCATGGGTCCCTACGTCGAAGCCTATTATCGTGTGTATCAGGACGCATCAGCGGCGCTCCAGCTCCTTTCTCCTTTCCAGGATCACCTGCGCGATGCGGGGCTCGGCTCGATCTCCGAGATTCTGGAGGGAGATCCGCCACATTTCCCACGTGGATGCATCGCCCAAGCCTGGGGCGTAGCTGAAGTTCTGCGTGTATGGCGCGATCTAGAGCTGTTGAACGTCCAAGCGCAAGCACGTGTGGGCACACCCAGTACGACATGATTGAAGCGCGGTAAGGTTCTGCGCCTAGTGTCACACTTTTCCGAAACGCAGAGACACAAGCCGGATCTCCTAGCGGTATACCGTGCCTCATTGAAGAATCTCCTGCAAGTCGAGGTCGGTATATCTGCCGTAGGCGCGGTGTTATTCGTTCGGCGAACGAGGCATGACCCTCGCAGGCCGGGCCAGACCCGTTGTCTGATTGAGTACTTGAACAAGTAAAG
>JAQBPC010000654.1 GCA_028287725.1 Chloroflexota bacterium
CCCAAGCGCATCAAGCGCGCGCCCACGCCATTCATTTCAGTCATGGGCGCTGATCCTGAGAAGTAGCCCGACAATGACGAAATTGGCCAGCAAGGAGCTGCCGCCGTAACTCATGAACGGCAAGGTAACACCGGTTAGCGGCATGAGTCGCAGATTCCCCCCAATAATTACGAGCGCCTGGATCGCCAACGTGCTCGTAAGCCCGACCGCTAGCAGTCCCTCGAACGGGTCGCGCGCCAGTGCGGCGATCCGCAACCCACGAAAGGCGAGCGCCAGGAATAGCCCGAGGATGCCCAAGCCGCCAACCAGACCAAGCTCCTCGCCGATGCTGGTGAAGATGAAGTCGGTATTGGCAACCGGCACGAAGCCTGGGTGGCCTTGCCCCAAGCCACTGCCAAGGATGCCCCCATTCGCGAGCGCGATCAGGCCCTGCACCACCTGGAATGCCTGGTCATGCGCATACCGCCAGGGGTTCAGCCAGATATCCGCTCGCTGGCGTACGTGTGGGAATAGCCGGAACGCCAGCACGACTCCCACCGTGAATACGCTTAAGCCGATCCATAGGTAGGCTCGGCGCTCACTTGCCACATACAGCATCGCCAGGAAAATACCGAAGAAGAGCAAGGCACTGCCAAGGTCGTTCTGAAAGGTCAGCAGCAGAAGCGAGAGTACCCAGGTAAGGAACAGCGGACCGAGGTACTGCAGTGGGGGGAGACGCAACCTGCCGAGCCTGAATTCCGCCTGGGCCAGCACCTCACGCTTTTCGTCGAGGTACGCGGCATAGAACACGACCACCAGGACCTTGAGAATCTCGACGGGCTGAAAGTACACGCCGTGGAAACCGAACCATCTGCGATATGGCCCACCCGTGATATCCACGCCAAAGCGGATCGTGCCAAGGATTAGCAGGAATCCCACCACGGCAGCGGTATATTTGTATCGTCGTAGGGCATCAAGCCGTGGCACCACCACGATGGTGGCCATCAGCACCAGAATGCCGACGCCGATCCAGAGTACCTGCCGGCCCGCGTAGTCCGCGTAATTGCTACCCGTGCTGAGCCGCCGAATAGAGAGGGTACCCGTGGCACAGAGCAGCGCTACGATCGGCAGCAGTAGCTGGTCAGCCTGAGGGAGACGCCAGCTCAGGAACAAGCTGGCCACCGCAAACAACGCCAGCAGCATAGCCAGCTGCTGGACCGTCTGGCCGGCGGGTAGGGATGGTTGGTTGACCGCTAAGAGCCAGGCGCCGACTGCCAGAAAGGCGCCAACCACCAGTAACAGCCCGTATTCGCGCCTACGTACGTGCCGAACGAACGCTGCAATCAACTACCGCTCCAGCGTAAAGCGAAGGCGAAAGCGGCCGAGCTCGAGTATGTCGCCGTGCTTAAGCGGCGCGGATCCGGTGAGCCGAGCGCTGTTCAAGCGCGTGCCGTTCGTGCTGTTGAGATCCTGTGCCTGCCATCCCCCGGTAGCGAGGATGAGGCGCAGATGCTGTCCTGAGACAAAGTCATCCTCCACCGGAATGTCGCAGTTAGGTTCCCGGCCCAGCATCGTTGGACTCCGCAATCGGAAGACCTGGCCAACGGCATACGGCGTGTTACCCGAGGCAACCACCATCAACTGCGGTACACCCGTAGCCCGCGACGCGGTTGGGGCGGAGACGGTCCCTACCGAGCGCAGGTCGCGGTACAGCGCGCGCACTACCCAGATGAGAAACAAGTAGAGGAGTACGACGAGCGCCAAACGCGCGATCAGCACCACAATTGCGAAGCTCACCGCTTGGCTGCATCCACGTGGAACTTCATCTCCAACCCGCCGAGTGAAATGGTGTCGCCATTGTTTACCTGGCGCTGCCGAATCTGCGTTCCGTTCACGAAGGTACCATTGGTGCTGGCCAGGTCGGCGATTTCCCAGCCACGTGGGCCACGCTGCAGGCGCGCATGGTGCCGCGAGACGCGCGGATCCTCGACGACGACGTCGTTATCCAGACCCCGGCCGAGATTCGCCACGTCACGATCGATGAAGCAGGATGCCCCCTGCATTTCTATGCGGGCACGGCCGGAGACAGAGGGACGGCCAACTGGCAGGGAAACATCAGGCTGCGGCATGACCTGCGTTGGCAAGAGGGGAGTGGTACCGGCTTGTTCATCCTCAGTCGGATCCTCCAGCCGCGCGGCCACGCGAAGGCCGCCCGCGCGCAAGTTCTGGTCTCGCTCAAAGGTCACCGTCGCCGATCCGGGAAGCGTATATGACCGCTCTTCGGCATATTCCATAAGATACGTCGCCATCTCCTTTTGGAGCGTGGCCTGGATTGCCGCGAAATGATCGAAGTCCTCGGCGCTAAGGGTTGCCACATAGCGGTTCGGTACGAGTACGCGATTGATTGCCACCGTGCGCTGTGCTTCCATTTCTCGAGAAAGCCGTTTCGCTACCTCGACCGGCTGCATCCGGGTACGCAGCAGGCGTGCAAAGCCTCGTTCCACGAGCGATTCCATGAAAACTTCAAAGCGAGCAATTGCGTTCACGGTTCTAAGTATAGGCAGGATCTGAAATAGACATGTGGGATAATCCTCCTTATACTGACGGCTGGAGGTATCGCGTCTTGGAGGAATTCATACGGACCCTGTACAACAATCTCGGTTATTTGGGCATTGTGCTGGCAATGGCTATCGAGAGTTGTTGTATCCCGCTCCCCAGCGAAATCATCATGCCCCTGGCGGGGGCGGTAACCGTGTCGAGCGTGGCGCAGCACCTCAAGCTGACACAGACGTTCAACCTGCTCGGCGTGAGTGTTGCCGGGGCGATCGGTTGTGTGCTTGGCTCAGTTGTGGCCTATGCAATCGGCGCAACAGGTTTTCGCGAGCTTCTCATTAAATACGGACGCTATATCCTCATTTCCCGCAGGGACGTCGAGCGAGCCGACAGCTTCTTCGCCAAGTACGGCGACATCACGGTATTGATCAGCCGCCTCCTGCCCGTGGTTCGAACGTTCATTTCACTTCCGGCAGGCATGGCCCGCACGAACTTCCCGCGATTCGTGGTGTTTACCTTCCTCGGATCGCTTGTGTGGTGCTTTGTGCTGGCGCTGATCGGCCAGAAACTAGGCGACAATTGGACGAGCCTGAGTAGTTGGTTCCGGCGCTTTGATGTCGTCATCGGCGTTGTTATCGTGATTCTCGTGGTGCTCTACGTGCGCCGCCACCTTCGTGAGAGCCGCGAAACCATAGTAGCGTGAGCGCAGCCGTCATCCTGGCCTTGCATGCACATATCGCATGCAAGGCCAGGATGATGGGCAGTTGCCTCCAACTAACCGGGCGATAGCGTTCCTCCCGCGGCCCGGCTAATTGACGAAGCAAGACGTATGGTCATGGCCGGCTGAAAACGCGACGCCGTGCCCAGCGTGCGGGACAACCAGGCATTAAACCCTACTTGCCGTCGCTTGCCATAACCAGGTATTTATCGGCGAACCTTGTCGCTGCAGCCGAGCAATGCACTCGTGAACCCGCTCTATGGGCTCCCGCACAACCGCGCGCAAACGCTCACGTGAGATCGCCGCGCCAATCGCAGATCAGGCCGCTGTGCAACCATGTGTAGGTGCCGCTGCGATCAGCGTGTCCCCTGAGGTGACACGGCGACCGGCGCATTCGCCTTCTTTCGATATTGCTTCGCGAGCTTGATTCCACGCAGACGGGGGTTGCTGATCGCGTCGATCCCGTAATTGATGAATAC
>JAQBPC010000668.1 GCA_028287725.1 Chloroflexota bacterium
GTCGAGTTGGGCTTGAATCGCTCTGCGATTTGCGGCGTGCTTCTCTGGAAACACTCCCACATCCGCGGTGTTTGAGAGCGAAGTTGTCGACCAGAACTCGTCGTAGCATGCTTGGTGGCCTGAAGGTAGGCGGAGACTGACGTGCCGCAGACGATGGTGCAGCGCGAAGATGCGGTGCTCGTGGCCAGATGAGACACGCCGGCTGGGCCAAGTGCCCGGATAGCAAGAGGGAACGTCATGCAGCCGCACAAACTTGAAAAAGCACGCGATGCACGGATTGACATGACGATCCTGGTTGACAGCTACGACGAGGAGGAGCGCGCCATGGCGTGGTACACCTACCTCGCCAGCGCACTTGCCTTCCCGTTTGCCGCGCGTTGCCGCGCCAAGCGCGCGGTCTCGCCCCTCCAGATTGGGGACGAAGTGGAAGTCATCGGCGTGGCACCGGAAGAAGAATGTGAGCACGAGATGTTTGTGCTCATGCGGTGGGAACGCCATACTCTCGCTGTGCCGCTTTCACAACTGGCCGTCACCGATGTTGACGACAAGACGCGGCAAGCGGTGGAGGATTGGCAGTATTGGGACGATGATGGCGACAGTTTCTGAGCCGTTGTGGGTGACCGGAGGACAGCTATGGCACGTACTAGCGCAGATGCCAAACCCATCTATCAACTCAAAGTGACGCTGCATGGCATCAGGCCGCCGATATGGAGGCGGATCCAGGTGCGCGCCGGCATAACGCTGCCACGGCTACATGACACGATCCAGGCGATCATGGGCTGGGACGACGAGCATCTGCACCAATTCATCATTGGCGGTGAGGCCCACGGCCTGCCGGATCCCGACATAGGCGGCGATATGCGCTCAGAGCGGCGCGTCAAGCTTGAGCAGGTCGTCACCACCGAGAAGGACCGGTTTGTCTACGAATACGACTTTGGCGATAGCTGGACCCATGTGATCCTGCTGGAGAAGATAGTGCCCCCGGAGCCTGGCGGCTACTACCCCGCGATGTCTGGCCGGCAAGCGTGCCTGCCCGCCCGAGGATGTGGGCGGAATCTGGGGCTATGCCGAGTTCCTTGACGCCATCGGCGATAGCAACCATCCCGAGCACGAAGAGATGCTCGAATGGTGGGGTGGTGACTTCGATCCCGAAGCCTTCTCACTAGAGGAAATCAACCAAGTGCTCGGGGGCCGCCGATCCCTTCAGCAAAGCCGTCGCGAGTTTAGATGGGAGTTTTCTTGAAACGTTGTTGAGACCCGCTAAGTGTATGGCCAAAGTGATCTGGAAATCCCGCTCTTCAGGCCGTTGAGTCTCACAGTTCCCGCCAAGGGGGTACCCAGCCCGAAGGGAAGGGTCATGGTTCAGCCCGCTTACGTCGAGATTGCACTGCCCATTAACCTGGTGGATGGTCGCCTGCGCTGGCGGAGCCGTGCGGGTGTAACGATGAAGCGCCACGTCCGACGCCCCGGCTGCTTGGCACAACGAGCCGTCGTCCCCGCCTCGTATCTGCGTCATCTGTCCCATCTGTGTCATCTGCGTTTCTGGACGGTGAGACTCCGCGAGGTTGGGAGGGAAGTTGCGGGGGCTGAGGGCTTCTTTTGGATCCGCTTCGCTGGCCGCGTTCATTGGCGGCATGTGCGACATGGTTCGGTATGGTCGTTAGGTCAGCAGCAGGCATCGCGCCATCGTCTGGGAAGCGGCCTCAGGCCGATCAACCTGGAACGACGCCGGCCTGGAAACCACGGTCTTACAGTCCTCGCCAAGCCGCAGGCTTGAGCGCGCTTCAGTTCCAGGTTTCATCGGAGATCGACTTAGGCGCGGGAGGTTGGAAATCCCGCCGCCCACGGCCGAACATTGCCCGGAGCGTCCGTCCGAAGGGATGGGTCGTGCGTAAACGCCACCCATGTCCCGATGCTCGTGCCCACCCATGTAGCCTTCTCAAATCCCGTATGGGCCACCCGAGCGAACTGGCCGGCCGCCGACGTATCCATGGCCTCTGTATTTCGCCTGCCATTTACTATGTTTGACGAATAATGTGCCAGGCGTACAGTACGCACCGCTTCTAGAGTGGGTGGTTTTCTATTAGGGATGCGCATGGGGCAATGGGCTCAAGTTTAGCTCATCCATCCGTTGCGTTGGCTGCCACGGTCGGCTCATGAATCCGCGGTGAACGTGAATTGGATGGGGAGCGGAGACTCAACCAGGCCCGCGGCGATTTCGACGATCATCCTGCCAAGTTGCCGTTCCAGCCAGCGACTGGTCGCGCCGTCCGGGCACTGCACGACGATCGCCGGCTCATCGGACGGTAGCTGATACGTAGGCGCGACACGGCTCTTATAGACGGCCGGCGCCAGGACGGCCGCGAGCTCGGTTTTAATGCCGTCCCATACAGAACGAGATGGCGCATGTTCCGGCGTTTCTCCTGTTTCTTGTGGGGGAAGAGGGGGTACTGTTTCTTGTAGATCTGTAGATTGAGATCGCTGTTTCTTGTAGGTGTCTCGCTGGACACGTCCCACCTGGGGAAGGGAAGTGCGCGGCGAGACACCAGCCTGGTGTCTGGCGGTGCGGGTGGCTGGTGACTGGCCTGACACCTCCTTGGTGTCCTGCGGGACGGGTGGTTGTGCCGCCTGGCGACCTCGGACCTGCCAGTCCTGGCCGGACTGGTCGCACAAGCGGAGACGGATATAGCTTGGGCGCCAGCCGCGCTCGGGATCGAGTTGCCGATGGCGCTCGATCAGGCCCTTCGCCTCCAGTCCGGAAAGGGCGCGTTGCACACTCCGCTCTCCGAGCTGGGCTCCCCAATCGAGCCGGGTCCCGTCGCGGGTGATGATGCCGCCGGCGATTTGGTCGATCGTGATCTGGTCGCCTTGCTTCTTGAAACCCAGGGTGCGGCGAATCAGGTAGAGCAGTACGCGCAGCTCGATCTCCGGTAGGAACGGCGCCACCCAGTCAAAGAACACGTCGGGTGTCTGTGTGTAGAGGGGCGGGTAGAGACCGGGGAAGGCTGCCCAGTCAGGTGGGGCACTCAGGTCATACGGTCCGGCGGAAAAATCGTCGTCGCGCGGCACGTCAGGCTCCGGCGGCGCGGCCGTGCGCGCGCGCTACCAGGCGGACACAATGATCGAGAACCGCCACAAGCTCATCGCGATCGGGGCTGGGAATCGTCTCATCCTGGAGAAGGGCGACGAATTCGCATATCACCGGGTTCCCGGTGATCGCCGGCCCAAACCCCTCGGCGGGAAGCCCGGCCGCGTGGAGAAGCCGGTTGGTCTCGGCCATGCTCAGCCCTAACGCACGGGCCAGATCGAGGGCCTGACGGCGGGAGGCGGGAAGCCGCTGATCGCGCTCCAGCCGGTTGACGGTGCCGACATTGATCCCAGCCGCTCGAGCGAGTGCGTTCTGGGCAAACCCAGCACGCACCCGGAAGCCGTGCAGCAGCGACCCGAAGGTTTCCGATCCTTGCATCAGCCCCCCTTAGGTCCATCTTCCTCGAGTAGCATAGCCCTAACATTGCAGTTTCGTCAATCACTGCCAAGGCCCTTTAGGGGTTTTGCATAATCATACATGAATGCGGGCTTCGCGGCACGACAGCCCCGCTGCCATTGCGTTTTTGCAATGGCAGCGGGGCTGTCGTTATCAGCACCGTCGAGTGGTCGTCGGTGGCAAAGATTCGGGCGGCAGGTAGGGCGATCGATTCCATGATTACATTGCCGATCTACGGAGCCAGGCTTCGCCGCGGGATTCCGTATGCAGTGCCCGTATTCCAGCGGAACGTCGTCGACTCAGGAATATTCGGCGCCCCAGAGCGTTTAAGGGAGATCGCGTAGACTGGAAGGAAGAGGTGGGTTGTTGCAGTACCGTACGCTGGGAAAAACCGGACTCCAGGTTTCCGTGATTAGCTTTGGCGCCTGGGCAATCGGCGGCAGCTGGGGCCAGGTCGACGATGCGACCTCGCTCGCCGCGCTCAACCGTGCAATCGACCTGGGTGTCAACTTTATCGATACCGCCGACGTCTACGGTGATGGGCGAAGCGAGCGCCTGATCGGAAAGCTGCTCAAGGATCGCGGCGAGCAGATCTACGTGGCGACGAAGGCCGGCCGGCGGCTCGATCCTCACGTGGCCTCGGGCTACAACAAGACGAATCTCACCGCCTTCGTGGAACGGTCGCTCAAGAACCTGGACGTCGAGACACTTGATCTCCTGCAGCTTCATTGCCCGCCCCGCCCCGTCTATGACGATGCCGCGGTGTTCGCCGCGCTTGACGATCTGAAGCGCGACGGCAAGATTCGGAATTATGGCGTGAGCGTAGAGACGGCCGAGGAAGCCGTCGCCGCCATGCGCTATCCCGGCGTGGCTACCATCCAAATCATCTTCAACATGTTCCGCCTGAAGCCGGCGGACGAGGTCTTTCCACTGGCGCAACAGCACAACGTGGGCGTCATGGCGCGTGTACCGCTGGCCAGCGGCCTGTTGAGCGGGAAGATGACCCGCGATCGGCATTTCGACGCCGACGACCACCGCGTGACCAACCGGCACGGCGAGCAATTCGATCGTGGCGAGACCTTCTCCGGCGTGGATTTCGAGACCGGTCTGCGCGCCGCCGACGAGCTGAAGCGCCTCGTTCCGCCTCGTGCGACCCTGGCGCAACTCGCGCTCCGCTGGATCACCATGTTCGATGCCGTTACCTGCGCCATCCCGGGCGCGAAGAACCCGGCCCAGGCCGAGAACAATGTCCACGCGGTGGATCTGCCGCCGCTGAGCGATGCGGCGATGCGCGGCGTGCAAGCAGTGTACGACCGCGAGATCCGCCCGCTGGTGCACCACCTCTGGTAGATGAGATCCCCGTCCACACTGACGCGGCACATCGCCAAAGGTGAAGGTCCGGACCCCTTTCCTGGCCGCGTCATCGTGGCGCCAACATGCGCGGTCATGGCGTAACGCTGAACATGGCGCTGAACCCCTACCCTGACGCTTTTCGTGGGCAGGCCCGCCGTCAAGCTGGGGGTATACTCTACCTGGACATCCTATTCGCTCAAGAACCCAATCACGGCACCGACACAACGCCCCACGAAAGGAACTCTGACGGACCCAAAGTTTCGTCCCGCCGTCGCTGCCATCAAGGCGGGCGATCTGGAGAGATTCCGGACGCTGCTCCGCGAGGATCCCTCCCTAACGACGGCCCGCTCGTCGAAGAGCCATCCCACCCTGCTTCAGTGCGTGGTTCTCGATGGAAATGAAGTGCCCCACGGCATCGAGATGGCGAAGCTTCTGATCGACGCCGGCGCGGAGGTCGATGGGCCGCTCATCGCCGCAGCCAGCATGGATAACGTGGAAGCCATCCCTGTCCTCCTGAATGCCGGTGCCGCCATCAACGGAAACGGGACGTGGTCGCCAATAGAGGATGCACTAACCTTCGGAGCACACCGCGCCATCAGGCTTTTGCTCGAACGAGGCGCCACCATCCATAACCTCCGAATCGCGGCTGGGGTCGGCCGCGCAGACCTCATTGATGGCTTCTTCACTCCCGATGGCAGCCTCAAAGCCGAGGCCGGCACGCTCGCTTGGCCGTTCAACGAGCCGGCTGAAGGATGGAGCCAGGACCCGCGGGATATCATCGATAATGCCTTCGTCTATGCCTGTATGAGTGGCCAGATCGATGCGGCGGGGCGGTTGCTGCAGCACGGCGCCCGGATCAACGCCATCCCGCCCGGCTTCGACTACACCGGCACGGGACTGCATTATGCCGCTATGGAAGGCCACCGGCCCATGGTAGAATACCTCCTGGTGCACGGCGCCGATCCGCGCATCAAAGACAAGAAGGTGAGTTCAACTCCCGCCGGCTGGGCCGACCACGGCGGTCATCCCGAGATCACAGAGCTCCTCGAGAGAGCCGAGAAAGAAGAGTAGCGTGCGAGCGGTCTAGAAGCGAGCGGCACCGTAGGCGGTGGAGCGCCTCCGGATCCTGCGCTGACTCAGCGAGGGCGCCGGCAGGGCCAGGCAGCTGCTCATCGGTTCCTGGGGGAGAGGCCACAGAAGGTCTTTCTATAGTTCCCCTTTCGCCAAACGTCCCCAACATCATCTCTGTTGTTCCCGAGGCGGCAGTTGTCACGGCCGCGAGGCATGCCGGCACGTGCATAGCGGTATCGCACGGAGGCAACGCTGGTGGGGCAAAGCACGAATCCGCCGAGGGCGGTCTTGCCCTTGGCGGATTCGTGCTTCACTTGCGCAATTGTTTCCGGCCCCGTTTGGTATATATCGGCGCGGCGGCTTAGGCGGTACTCAGCCGCCGCGGCTCGTCAGCTGGCGCGGTAGCCGAGCCGCGTGGCGTGAAGGTCGATACGCCCGATCTCGTAGGCCAGGTCACAACGTCGGAGCGCCTCCTCCACCGCGGTGCGGTACCAGGGCCGCCGGAACACCAACCAAAGACCGTAAGCGCAGGAGCTGCCGGGATGGCGTTCCCAGCCGAGGATCGTACAGCTGACATAGTGGTCAATCGCCCGCCGCTCCGCCAACGGCGCGTTACGCATGCCGCGTTCCAGCCATGATCGTAGCGCTTGCCGCTGGCCACCGGCGCCGGAGAGCTCCACGGCTGGCGCTACCAGCGCGCGCCATTCCGGGTGTTTCTCCGCTCGTGCCAGGCCGTGTACGACAGTCGAGTGGTTGAGGCCTAGGTAGCGGGCAATCTGCGCGGGGTTCAGTCCAGCCCGGTTCAAGGCCCAGAACGTGGCGTGCCGGGCGGCCGCTACGTGGGGAGAGCGGTCCCTTGCACGTACCCGTTCCTCCGGCACACCCATGCGGCGTGCCACCTCGGCGATGATCGCGTCCTCGTGCATGGATCCCCCTCCTCACTTGACTGCGTTCGCTTCTACCTAGTACATAGTTTCTACGTTATTCTAGAACAAGATTGCTAATTGTCAACGTAAAGTAGTTTACAACTTGGGGCAGTTGTCCTAATGTCGTGTCTCGGCGCCAAGGCGTGTTGGCGCGGCATCGCGCTGCCGTTCCCGCATTCGCATCGCCCGTGACGGGACTGCTTTCGGACGCGCCGAATGGGTGATACTGTCGCTTATCGCTCTGTGCCAGACTAAGGCGTGTTCAACGCCGACGCGCCGCGGAGGAGATCTACCGGGTGACCGCAACGCCGACGGAGAGGGGCGTTGCGGAAGAGGTGCATCTGAAGAGCAACCAGCCAACACCCGCCGCGCACGCCGTGTACAGCCTTATGAGCCTGCCCGCCACCGCGCGGCATCGTCGTGCCGCCCAGGTCGCCGGTCTATTGCTCCTGTTGGTCACGGTAGTGGTCCTGCCCTTCGCGTTGTGGCAGGAACCGAATATTCCAGCTATCCTGCCCATCTGGACTACGCTCGCCTGCGGTTCGGACCTGCTGACTGCATACCTGCTCTTTGGCCAGTTTGCCGGCACGCGTGCCCCCTCTCAAGCGGTGTTGGCAGCCGCATACCTCTTCTCGGGCCTGATCATTATTCCGTTCGCGTTGACGTTCCCGGGAGCGTTCGGGCCCGGTGTGCTGTTGCACGCCGGATCGCAGACCGCAATCTGGCTATGGCCCTGTTGGCACATCTGCTTCCCCTTGGGTTTGGTGATCTACGTCTTGGTCGATACCCGCTACAGGGAAGTACGTCTCTCCAAAGGCGCCGCGCGCCGGCTTCTGCAGGCGCTCGTCTTGGGTGTGCTGCTGGTGGTGAGCCTCCTGGCGGCCCTCGCCATTGTCTTTGTCGGCGACCTACCCGTGTTGATCTCCAGAGGACACCCCACGTCCGTGGTCCGCCTTGACTCGCTGGGAGGATTAGTGGTCTCCACGCCAAGCCTCTTGGCATGTGCTCTCCTTATCTTCTGGATGCGAAATCGATCCATCGTACAGGTGTGGCTTGGCGTCGCGGCCCTGGCCTTTCTGCTTGATGACGTCATTAATCTCTGGGTGCCGGGCCGCTACACACTGGGCTGGTACGTCTCACGTGTTGATACCCTATTAGCGTCCATGCTCGTCTTGTGTGTGCTGCTCTACGAGGCCTCTCAGCTCTATGCGCGACTCGCAAACAACGAAGCGGATTTGCGCAACCTGGTGGAGAGTGCGCCAATCGGCATGAGCATCAGCGACGAGCATGGCACGATCGAGGTGGTCAATGCTGCGTACTGCGCCTACGTTGGCTACAGCCGGGAGGAGTTGGTCGGTCAGCCCATCACCGCGCTCTTCCCTGTCACGCGGCCCGTTCCCATCCCGGCGCTGCACGGCATCGAGCCGCTAGTGCGAGAGGTGCACACCAAAGCTGGGACATCGCGGACCATGCTCGAGAGTGGTCTGATGCTGGCGACAGATGGCTACCAACAACGGCGCGTCTCGTTCCTGCAGGATATTACGGAGCGGAGGCAGACTGAGCAGCATCTCGCTCAACTTGCCCATTACGATATGCTCACCGGCTTGCCGAACCGGGCATTGTTTCGAGAGCGGCTACAGGAAGCCGTGGCAATCGCCGATCTCCAGCAACACCTATTGGCGCTGCTGTTCCTGGATCTGGACGGCTTCAAAGAGGTCAATGACACACTGGGCCATGGCCTGGGCGATGTGGTGCTGCAGGTCGTTGCCGAGCGTTTGGTACGCTGCGTGCGCGACGGCGATACCGTTGCCCGCCTCGCCGGCGACGAGTTCACGATCGTCTTGCCAAACATCGGGAGCGCAGCCAACGCCGCGCATGTGGCTGAAAAGGTCCTCGCCGAGCTGGCACATCCATGCCAGCTCAGCAGCCATAGCGCCTCGGTGACCACCAGCATCGGGATCAGCTTGTATCCGGGTGATGGACTCGAACCCAGTGTCTTGCTCAAGCGTGCCGATACCGCCATGTATTTCGCGAAAGGGCGGGGCAAAAATGGTGTTGCGTTCTACGCGGACACCATGCCCGGGCAGCGCATCGAAGGAAAGGCGCGCATGACGCATCGGTTGGAGGAACGGATCGGGAGCGGAACCTAGCCTTATCGGCAGGCGGGGCCGCGGCCGAGGACGTAGGACAGGGCGCCACGCAGGTGGGTCAGGAAAAGCGGTTCGTGATACGAGGCGATGGTGTGGCCCATCGCGGTGTAGAGGGCGCGGCCGCCAAGGTCCTCATGGCACCAGGCGATCGGGTGGTCCGTTCCCATCTGCCCGCCCGTATAGGTGCGCTCGTCGACCGTGGCAAGTACATGGACCTTGCCGCGCGGGTTGCTCCGGAAATCGTACCATTCGTCGGTCCGCGTCCATTGCACGGGTAGCGGCCTCGTGGCGGGGTTATCGCGGTCGATCACGTGCACCGTGGCGGTCTGGATGGCGGGGTGGCGGTGGAAGTAGGCGCCGACGAGACGCCCGTAGAACGCCCATTGATACTCGGTGTCGCTCGCGGAGTGAACCCCGAGCCAGCCGCCTCCGTGGCGGATAAAGCGCTCGAATGCCGCCTGCTGCGTCCCATCGAGGACATTGCCGGTGGTGAGCAGGAAGACCACAGCGCGGAAGCGGTGGAGCTCGGCGTCGCTGAAGAGGCGCGGATCCTCGGTCGCGACGACGTCGTACCCGTCGAGGCGTCCGTCCGCGCGCACCGCCTGTATCGCGGCCGGGATGCTGTCATGCCGGTACCCCGTCGTGCGGGAGAACACAAGGATGGCCGGCCGGCTCACGCGCGGCTCTGGTCGCGCGGACACCACGCGTGCCGCTGCAAGGCCGCAGAGCAGGGCGACGACGGCGATCGCGAGAGCAAACGCGGAGCGTTTCTGTAGCGGGTGCACTGTTCCGCAAGCCTCCTTTCCGTCAACGATAATTGCCCGCGTGTTCTGTGTCCAGTGTTCCGTTACGAACGAAACGACATCCCATCATGCTGACGGACACAGGATGTGAACAACTCAAAACTCATCACGCGGCGTAGGATACGAAACGTTGATTCTCAGACGTCTTGTGAGACAAGCACGCGTGCCCGACAACCATGCAACGTGTCATCTCCAGAGATAAGTGGCACGGATTCTTCACCACTCGTTGACCTGGTCGCCTGCTTCCTCATGCCTGAGAAATCCATCGCATAGAATGGGTGTGCATATCGGACCCTCCCTCTGGGGCGAGGAGAGCAAAGCGGCTTGTTCCAAGAGAACGGCGATTCTCTTGCACACCTTCCAGGCAGGCCTCACGGATTAGCTCCATGCTCGGCTACGACTTCGGCGATTACGGGATCGCCAGCGAACTGCTCCAGCAGCATCATGCCTGCCGTCCCTGGCCGTCGCAGCAGGCTCATCGCACTCTCCCGCCGAACGTTGTCGGCAGGATGACTGCAGAGACGTACGAGCATCTCTCGACCCGTCCGGCCTTGGTACCGGCCGAGCGTGAAGGCAAGCGCTTCGAGCACCGCTGGATCCTTGCTCTTAAGTAGAAATGCTAGGTCGTCAGCCCGACCAGCGCGGCGCGAACCGATCTCGTATAGCAGATGCGCCATAGCGCGCGTGCGTGCATTGTCATTGGGCAGCGTTTGCGGTTCTGCCCCGTCGAGCGTGCGAAGCTGGTGCAACAGTTCGTCATATGTCCGAGGATCTCGGGGTTCGTAGGCGTCCTGTCGCTTACGCGAGTTCGCCTCGCCACGGGCGCAATAGGAGCAACCGCACGGAACCCGGCCCTTTGCAGTCGGCGAATAGCGCCAGCCCAGCACTTGTGAGGGTCGGCGGATCCGGAGGATCTCATCAGCTGCAATGGCGCGTTGGACGATGATCTCAAAGCCCAGTCCGTCACCTGAGTCCATCACTGCCTTGATCGCTGCGCCGACGGTCACTTCCTGATGTGGCTGGCCAAAATGGCCAACGAGGACTACCTCATCCGCCGGTACCTGGAAATAGATCGCCGCGATGCTGCGCTGACCCTGCCGTTTCAACTCTCGCACCCATTGGTGCGTACTGTAATAGTGGGGCAAGACTGGCATGCAGAAGATTCCACGACCGACATTGATGCCGCGGCGGAGCATACGCGATGCATTCTTCTCGGGCGTAAGATGGACCAGTGTCGCCATGTATTGTTCGCCTTGCGGTAAGTATCACCGTAGAGTTATGTGGCGGCGCCGTACTCCTGTGTTGCTCTACGCTTCGCGTCTCGCTGCTTTCGAGAAGCTAAGGTACGGCTAACGAACGAAAAGGGACAACACCAGTAGCATAGCGCCCTCCTGGTGCGCTCGGGTGCCGGAGCGAGCCAAGGCGCATTGTTGTCGTAAACAAAGGGTCTCGTCTGGGAACTGTGGTGCAGTTCCACGCGACAGCAAGGCGCGGGCAAGGTGGGGCGCCGTGCGTGTGCTGGCAAGAAGGAACCGCTTGTGAGACAATGCGGTGTCCAGAGAGGGGCGGCGAGTTCGGTCATATCGTCGGGGTGTGTTGCATCGCCCAAGCGACAGGCAAGGACAACGATATAGATCAAAGCGGGACCCATTCGGTGCATAGGATTAGCCATGCTACCGCCGAACAGCCCCCCACCTTGAGGCGCTATCGAATTGTGCCCAACGTGCGAAGTCTGGGCCTCCCGTCGACTTACCGACGCAGAAAATCATGCCCGTAGTCGGCGAGACGCGCTCGGCTCCCGCCCACCGGGAAATCGTTGACGTTCGGGTGCAAGCTGTGCTCCAGGCGTGCGCCGTAGGCGATGGCGTAGGTCGCTGCTGCAGCCATACCGTCCCACTCGGCGCCGGTGAAGGGGGCACCGCGCACCGCCTCATATTCGGCGATGAATGCGCGTGCCTCCCCCGGGCTCGGAGCCATAGGCGGCTCTGGGAGTAGCCAGTTCATGGGGAATGTCGTGGCCGCCTGCGCGACGATAGTCGTCTCCTTGTCTTGTGTAATGCTGTCCCAATCGTAGACCACGCTGAGCGTCTCACCCACAAAGCGACAATTCTGCGTGCTCCAGTCGGCATGGCCGATCACGATCTCGCTTACGCCGCGCGCTATTATCTCTCGAGCCTCCGCGGAATCCACTCCGCGCCCTCCGTCGTCGTCGCGAAATCGAAGATTGGGCTGTGCGGGACGGGCCAGAGCGCGCCGGGTGGGAGCAGGGTCAACATTCTGGACTGCAACCCAGGCGTGCCTCTCAGGCTCCGCGTCCCTATGACCACCTTGGCCAGCGCTGCCGCCATCGCTCCCCGAACTGCAGGCAGGTGCGCGTCGGCGGCGTCACCCTCGCCCACCAATTCCTCGACGGTCGCGTACCCATGGCCCAGCTGTGTCGGCTCGAGCAGCGGCCGCGCGCAGGGGAAGGCGTGCGCGGCCAAATAGCGTTGCACCTGATGCACTGCGCGCAGGAAATCGGCAGACCACGCGGGTGTATGCGCTTTGACAATGACCCGCCGGCCGTCGGCGAGCAGCACTCCCGATACGCCGCCCTGGCTCGACTCATAGAACAAATACGTGTCGATGGGCGACCCCAGATACGTAGCGCAGAAGGTGTCGACGCGGCGAGCGATTTCCGCGGGATCGGCGCTACCGTACATGGCGCGCTCCCGCTCAAGAGAAGCCGCGGGCTTCAGATCCCACGCAGCAAAGGTCGCCGCGATAACATCGCCGAGCCGAGCCCGATTGTTCATGTGAACAACATTTCTAGAGCCAGCGAACAACTCTGAAACTTCGGGGTTTGCAAAGGAAAGCACACCCGAGCGATGCCAGAGATGAAGAATTGGCGTTTGTGACGCCCTACCTGACCTAGCTGGGCGAAGATGCCCTGAAGAAGATAGAGCCACGGCAGGAGAAATTCAATGCGCTGTGCTGGGTGGTGCGGACCGTGCTGATGTCGCTTCCTTGGTGGCAGCAGCTGTGTGCCGTGCCGGGTTCTGTCAGGTGATGGCGGCCGTAAGTCGTGACGCGCGGCGACCACGCACCATGAGATGGCCGGGCCGTACTATGTGGCAAGCCGTCAGACTGAGCGCAGGTGGTAGACGTCAAGGGCAAGTATGCGCGCGGTGCCGCCGAGGGCATAGAACTCCAGGCCACGTGTGTCCTCCTCGGGGAAAATCAAGCTTGTCACCGCACACTCCCCTTCATTGCCGAATACCTCGACCGAGCACCGATCGAGAAAGATGCGTAGCATGACGCTACCCTCGGTAGCGTCAAGTGGCCCTCCATAACGCCCGGCGAAGGTCGGCGCAAAGTCTGTTTTGCCCGACCGGGTGCGATCGACAAAGAGGGTGGCGGTGGGCACATCGTACCCAACCGTAGTTTGTTCTCCATCTCCCGACAGCACCCTGACGCCACATTCCGTCGCTGCTTCCAACCGGATGGTCATGACGATCTCCAGGGCAGCGCGCACCTCGCGGTGCCATAGGCTGGCGTTGGGAGCTATGATCTGGTGGTCCCAGTGGGTCTGCTGCTCGCGCAAACACTCTAATTCGCGCAGCGGTCTCTGGAGGAGGCGGACTCCCCCGCGAAGCCGTCCCAGTCGCAGCTCACGCGGGACCGTCATGGCGCCTCTCCAGGGCTGGGTAGGTATCACCCGCGCGTATGCCCAATCGTTCATCCAGCCGATCATGAGCCGGTGACCATGGCTCGCCTGAACATCCGACCAGGTAACCGCCGCGTAGTTGTCGCGCCCTTGATCGGTCGTCAGTACCGTGCTTGCGGCGTTGGCATTGGTGAAAGTTGTTCCATTGAAGTCGCCGACGAAATATTGCATCCCCACGCGGTTCGACGCGTCAGTCTCATGAAAAGTGGAGACGTTGAGCACCCATTGTGTGCGTCGCGGATCGTCGTCGATGGGCAGTTCGAAGAGGTCCGGGCATTCCCAGGTGGCGTTGTGCGCTCCCTGACCCGCGCCAAATTCGCCGGTAAAGGTCCACTGGCGCAGGTTCTTCGAGGTGTAGAAGTGCACACGGTCGCCGTTATGGGTCACAACCATCACCCAGTGCTGAGTGGGGGCATGCCAGAACACCTTCGGGTCGCGAAAATCTCGGACACCGGGGTTGGCAATCACGGGGTTATGCACATACGCCGTCCAGGTACGCCCGCGATCAGCGCTGGTGGCTATGCTTTGCACCTCCGGCCCGAGAGGAGCAGAGCCGGCATTGTGGTGGGTGAAGATCGCCACCAGGCCCGGCCGCCCGCCAAATAGCCCGCTCGTGTCGTGCCAATCCACCACCACGCTACCCGAGTAGATAACCC
>JAQBPC010000672.1 GCA_028287725.1 Chloroflexota bacterium
CGCTCGCTCGGCATAGGCGCCACTGTTACGCGCACGCACGTGCTCACCGCGGTTGTCGAGTGCCGCTGCCTCCGCTTCGAATCGGTCGATTTCGTCACGAAGTGCGGCGGCGTCGGGCCGATCTTTCAAGGGGAGATCGATGGAGTATGTACCCCCAGAGAATCGCGTGGCCTCGCGAAGTCGTTCTTGGCTCGATGGCAGGTACTGCCAAATACCGAGCGTGGCGCCCGAGATCACCGGTCCAGCGTATCGAAACTCCGTGTCTGGAGGCCCCAGACCAGTCAGGATCGAGAGCGCCGCGAACGCTACCTGCCGTCCGTTCTGATCGGCGACAGCGGGATCACCGACAAATCCGTGTCGGGGCCCGAGGTCGCCGCAGGCCCCGAGGAGAAAAATACTGGGCGCGCGCGTTTCGCGCTCGATCTCTTCGCGCAGCGCGCCAAGATAGTCGGGACTCACCAACGTGTTGTCCCACGCCAGCGTGGTCGGGTGACACGCATAATTAACCACTGTGCCAACGAGCCTGCCGCCGGAATCGGTGATACGTCCAACTATCAGTGTCTCGTCGGCTGGAGTCGCGGGATTGAAGCCACAGACGTATGCACCGAGGGACGCATCCCAATAATCTCGGTTCGCGGCCATGGAACAGCGGCCGCTTGCACACTCGATGGTCACCTCCTGCATTGACGCGAGCGCCTGAGCGCAGGCGTCGCCCATCTTCGCGCCCACATCGCGCAGATAGGAACCTATGAGCTCTCCACCTGGCAGTTCGACGCGATCCGGCGCAAACCAGCCGCCCGCATGTGTGTGCGAATATGTGATTACCACCTGATCGGGTAGCACGTTGGCTGCTTCGCTCAGCGCGAGTGCAAGCTGATGGTGCTGTGCCTGGACGAGGCCCGGCAGGTCGAGCTGAGCGCGCACCATTGGCGCGCACCCAGCATCGACCGGCCCGACCACGAGCACATCACAATGGAGAGGGCGATGGACGCCCGTGGCACGGTCGTGCCTCGCCGCTCCCCAGAGCCGGTGGTATATGCCGACAGGGGACGTGATGTCCACGCGTCCCATCCCGAACAGAACGCGAGATCTTGGAGCGACAAGACGGTCGCTAGTTACCATACTCTTTCCATTGCGTTGCCGGCAGCCATTCCCGAAGAGTATTCGGGAATGGCTGCCATTTGATTGTTGCCGTTTAGTGCTGGAGCCAGTAGTTCTCGTACTGGAGGCCGAACTGAGGCTGATAGTAGAAGCCGCCGAGGCGAGGCGCGGCGAGCTCAGATGGGCTCAAAAAGATCATTGGAACCATCGCCGCGGACTGAAGCACCTGGACTTGGGCACGACGCAATAATGCATCACGTTGGGAACCGAGCGGAAATCCCTCGGATTGCGTAACCAGGCTATCCGCTGCTTGGTCACAGTAGTGGGCAAGGCCGATACCACCTGCCGCGTTCGCGGCACAGGTATAGGTGCCGGAATAGATGTCGTAGGCGTCGGGGAAATTGTAACCCCAGTCTGCAAACATCAGGTCATGACCTGTAAACGCGGCGCCGACGCTGTAGACCTCGTTGTGAGTAATGCCGCGAAGGGTGACGTTGATGCCAATCGCCTTCAGATCCTGTTGGATGCCTGGAGCGATGCTGGACTGCCAGATACGGTCTGTGGCGTAATCGAGAACGATGGACTGACCCTTGTAGCCGCTGGCCTTTACCAACGCCGCCGCATTCTGCGGGCTATACGCATAGACAGGATGTTGATCCAGCGCCGGATCGTGCTGGGGCATGAGCGGGGCGTAGAACTGCATCGCTGGGATGGCGCGACCCCGCAGCAATTGAACAAGCCGGGTGCGGTTGATCGACATGGCGATAGCCTGGCGCAGCTTCGGTGAGGACAGCACAGGCGAGTGCACGTTTATTGCAAGCCAGTTTGAGGAGGTTATCGGCGCAGGATAGACGTACTTGGAGTACTTCGGGTCCGCTCTCGCCTGGATGATATCGGAGCCGCTGAGATCCGACGCGGAGGCGGCGGCGTCCAACTCGCCCTTCTCAATCCTCAGGGCAATAACGCTTGCAGGCACGTTCACCTCGATAACGATCTTGTCCGCGTGTGGCTTCCCCGAGTGAAAGAAGTGCGTATTCCGCACGAAGACGGCTTGGCCGCCTTTCTGCCATGATTGCAGGCTGTATGGCCCGGTGCCGATGGGGTGACCGGCAAAGGCAAGGTCGCCTACCTTTTGCACCACCGCCTTCGGGACCACCGCGTTGACCGACTCTGCGAGAATGTCCGGGAGGACGGCAATAGGTTGCGTCAGGGTGAAACGAATGCTGTAGCGACTGAGTACTTGAATGCCGGGTACGCTCGATGCTTTGCCGTTAACGTAGGCTTGCCAGCCCTGGAAGATTTCGTCGGTGGACTGACCCCAGGACGGGGTCGGCTTCAGATGCGGATTGAGCACTCGCGTAATGGAGTAGGCAACATCGTTCGCCGTGAGCTCTGTCCCGTTCTGAAATAGCACGCCTTTGCGCAGCGTGAACGTCCACACCTTCTTGTCTGGGCTGACGGTCGGCGCCGTGGCGGCGAGGTCGAGCTGGGGGGCGCCATTCCGGTCGAACTGATAGAGTCCGTTGTAGAGGGTTGTGGCGACCGTATCGTAATCCGCCTCAGAGGTAGCCTGAGCAGGGTCAAACGTAGAAAAGTCGCCGGAGAAAGCAACACGAATTGTTCCGCCGTTGATCGGTGCTATAGCCGATTGCCGGGACGGCGCGGCCCCAGCAACCAGGGTCGAAGCGAGGATGCCCAGCATTGCAATAGACGAGCTCACGGTACCTATACGTGTATACACCGGCGAACGATGATGCATGTGTTTTCTCCCTCGTTATGCCCCGAGAACAAATTCACCAAGGATTGCACAGCGTTCATCGGTGAACGCGAACCCGAGTCTCCGACCGGCCCAGTGTCAATCGCAGTTACCCCTTTCGTTTGGTAAAGGTTGAGTAGCCTCGCGCGGCCCGCCTTCGGCTACTGATCGTGGAATGCCTCATGCACGAGGTGCAACTCGACATCCATGTGCGCGTGCATTGCCCGCTGCGCTGCGGAGCCGTCGCCGCGTTCGACCGCGACGAGAATTGCGCGGTGCAATTCGACCTCGGTGTCGAACAGCTCCTTCTGGTCGGATTCACCCTCGCCAACGAACTCGCTCTCCCGTAAGCTCCAGGGGACGGCGCGCAGCAGCGTCTCGACGACCAGGACAAAGAATGGATTGCCCGACATCTCGGTCAGCGTGGCGTGGAACCGGTGATGGAAGTCGGGGGCTTCACGGTCAATAGTCTGCTGGTGTGCGAACTGCCGATAGGCCTCAAATGCATCGCGAAGGCGAGCCACCGACGGTTCATTTGCCCGCTCCGCGGCGAGGCGGGCGACCTCACCTTCAATCGTGCGACGAGACTCGATGAGCGACAGCAGCATGTCGCGCTGCAGTGTTGCCGGCAAAGAAGGGTCGTTCAAGTCTGGAGTAGTGAGTCGCACCTTGGGACTGACGAAGCTGCCCTGGCCCGCACGGCTCTCGATGACACCCATAATCGCCAGGCCCTGCAATGCTTCCCGAACAGACGAACGGCTAACGTGCAGCATCTCGATAAGCTGGCGTTCAGATGGAAGCTTGTCGCCCACCTTGAGATTGCCCGTCTGAATCTGCCGTACAATCTGTTCGATGATCGACTGGACGACAGTCACCTTGCGGGGGCGCTCCAGGTTAATCGTGGGCTGCATTGCGCTCACCTGTTTCACAGTCGGACCAAAGTGTATCCCGCAGCCCAGCATCGTGGCTGGACCGCCCAAGAGCTTGCCGACAATCGTGCATCACGCTCCTTACGGCCCTTATTTTGCCACCGCCCTCGCGGCAAAGGATCGAAGCGGTCATCATGCCATCGTGCTTAGCATGCTGGTCAGACCACGGTAACCGGCATTCTCGCACATTTAATCAGCCTATGCAACCAGGAGTGGTGTGCATCTCGGCTGGGCTGTCTGTTAAGG
>JAQBPC010000673.1 GCA_028287725.1 Chloroflexota bacterium
TTCGCCCGCCCATTCGCTCGACGAGTTGCCGGCAAATATACAGGCCGAGTCCTGTGCCGACGTGCCCAGACCGCGTCGTGCTATCGAGCTTGCCGAAGCGACGGAACAGCTTCCGAATATTGTCAGCCGCTATGCCGGGGCCACTATCGTGAACCGACAGGGTACCCCACCGTCCATCGTTCTCCCACGAAATCGCAATAGACGATCCCTCCGGGGAGTACTTCGCTGCGTTATCCAATAAGTTGCCGAGTACCTGGCTCAGGCGCTCGCCATCCGCCCAAACCGAGGCGCCCTGTACGGTAGTGTCAATGTCGACGATCTGGCCTGGAAATTTTATAGCCAATTCCTCGATTGCTCTGCGTGCCAGCGACAGAATGCGCTGCTGGGATGGCCTGGTGTTGAAGCTTCCTGATTCGACGCGCGAGACGTAGAGAAGGTCACGAACCAAACGGTCGAGTCGCGTCCCCGACCGGTGTACCTTTTCCACGTTGGCCCTTCGCTGCCCGTCGCCCATCCGCTCCCAATGGGAAAGCAGGGTCTCCGAGAAGCCCAGAATGCTGGTCAACGGTGTGCGTAACTCATGTGAAACCGTGGCCACGAACTCATCCTGCAAGCGCATAGCGGACTCGAGTTTGGCGTTTGCCGACCGTTGCAGTTGATAGAGTCGCGCATTGCGTAGGGCCTGGGAAAGCCGCTCGGCAAACTCCGCGGCCGCGGCGACGGCGAATGCATCGAATGAGTGAGCGACCATGTTACTGAGGCAGAGTGCGCCAACGATGTCGCCTTCGATTACCAGTGGCGTGCCAAGATAACACTGCACGGCCTCGGCGAAGCTCGGCGCGGTCTCATGGTATCGGTTCCACCGCGGATCGCGCCGCGTATCTGGGATCAGCTCCGGCTCTCGGCGTCCGGCCTGAATCCAGCTGGAAAAGATGGGATCTTCGTCGAGTTTGTAGACACTGTCGTTACCGCCGAATCGATTGAATGGCGCGCTATTTGGGTCGTCACTGCACAGCCCATTATTGAAGTGGATGACGGTCGCCGAATCAAACTGCACGACTTCCCGTAGGACCGTGAGCACTTGCCCGAAAATGTCAGCAGTGTCGAGACTAAACGAGATAGCGGCGGTTGCGCGTTCCAGAGCTTCGGCGAAGCGCGCTCGCCGCCGCTCGAGCTCCAAGAGCCGCGCGCGCTCGAGGGCGGTGGCGACATGATTGGCAAATGCAATCAACACCGGGATCAGGTCAGGGTCGAAGCTTTGATCGCCGGCCAGGTCGAGTCGGATGATGCCGCGTACCGATGTCGGCGTAGTATCGCCCTGGTTGCCGGTGCGCAGCGCCACGAGCAGATGTTGTCCACTGTTACTTCGGCACGTGCGGAGCATTTCCGGACAATCAACAGTCGCAGCATCCAGGAGCGTGAATTCCGCCCCACCCAGCAGCAGTTGCTTCAACGGCTGATAACGCCACGCCGGCGCGTCGGCCTGAAGTGAAATGCTATCTCCTCTGTTGGTGCCATACGCTGCGGCTACGTCCGGCGGCAGCGGCCGCCATTCGCAAAGTGCCGGTGGGTGTTCCTCGACCAGGGAAATGCTTACCGCGCGGCCAAGTCCGTTCCGGATACTATCTACAGCGCAGTTAAGCACGTCGTGCGCCATCTCGCACCGCGCAAGGTCTCGTGTAGCGCCATGCAGCCAGTCCATTTGCCCTAAATGCCGGGTGGCCTCGGCATGCATGCGTGCGTTTCGCAGCGCCACGGCCACGTGGCGTGCGAGCTGCTCCAATAGCTCTTGCGCCTGATTGTCGAGCACCCCATGTTTTTTGGTCTCGACGTTGATCGCACCAACTACCTGCTCGTCTATGAGAATCGGCACGCACAGCTCGGCCACGGCCGCGTTATCGGCGCCGAGATAGTCAGGATCCTGGCTGGTGTTCAGGACGAGCTGTGATGCTCCTTCGCGCATCATGCGCGCGATGACGCCGGTGTCTCGAATCGTCTCGTACGCAGTGGTGAAGCCATGCACTGCCTGGCAGGCCAGGTGGTCTCCTTCCCGCATATAGATGCTGACGAGGTCATAGCCAAATCTGGCCACCAGCTGATCAAGCGCCGTTTGGCAAACCGACTTAGGCTCGTGCTGAGCAGCCACCGCTACACTTACCTCGGCAAGCGCGGCAAACTCCTGCGCTCTGCGCTCCGCGGCGCGATACAATTGGACCTTGTCCAGGGCAGCCGCTACCTCGCGTGCAAAGGCCACGAGAGGTGGGGCATCCATCGGTGAAATCGGTTTTCCACCAAGCAGATTGTCTACCGAGATCCAGCCGAGCAAGCGTGCGCCTAGCCGCAATGCTACGACGAGATTGTCTCCCGTCAATCCATCTAGTTTGTGCCGAAGCTCATCCGGGGTATCCTCCAGCACGGCGCTGGTATAGTAAAAGTCCTTCCCTTCATGGACAAATGCGCGGACCGCGGGCCACTTCCAGATCGAGCTTTCAGGCGTGATGGCAAGTTCGCTGTGCTTATCCAGATAGCGGTTTCCGCTTGTGTCGGTACTGATCCAGTCACGGACGACGCCTGCAGGCTCGTCCAGAACTGAAATCCCGATACGATCGAATCCAAGACCATGCTGCACATGGTCGGCCGCCAGGCTCACAATCTCGCCGATTGTCTGGCATTGAGCCATGCTGCGCGGCCCTTCCTGCAACCACCGGAGCCGGTGCATCTCGCGGTCCGAGGCACGTTCAACCGCGGCGCTGCGGAATCGTGCCGCTATCAGCGCTAGCCGCAGCGACGACCTGGTCACGGGCGTCTCGACTATCGCCGATGCACCAGCACTAAGAGCGGCAAAGGCAAGCTCTGCTCGGTTGGGCGGCACGATCGCAATGACAGGCTGGTGAGTCTTGTCTGTCAGCGCACGGTGTTCGTCCGGTGCAGCGTCGCTTTGACGGTAGTCAAGTAGTATGGCGTCGGCGCCGGCAATGACAGTGGGGTCGACGACCGCGGCGTGTAGCGGCAAGATTTGAACACTATGGCCCAGCCAGCTCGCGATACTTCTGACATGCGCGGATAGGCGCTCGTCATCTGAAAGGAGGAGTACCATGAGACCCTGCATCTGGTGTCCGTCCCTTTGGGCTCACATCGCCGGTAGTCTTCCTTTTAGCGTGGACCGCCCGCGTTTAGGCCCTAGAGTACACCAGCTTCGGGACCTTCGCAATCGACTACTTGTCTAGTAGGGGACGTAGCAACCGTTCGATGCGAAGAAGATCGTCCTCGAGCTGTCGAAGCGAGGCGAGCCGGCGGCGCGCCGCTTCGCCATCCTGTTCCGGTCGCGTGGGCCTCGGCTCCTCGTGGGCGATCCGCCGGCCCTGGGCTCGCATGCCGTCAGTTAAAGCTACGCTCAGTCGCGTGCCCTTCTCCGCCAGGTCGGTCCGCAGCAGGTCCGCCGCGCCCAGGAGGAGCGTGCGCAATTCTCCTGCGGTTGCTTCAGCGGGGATAGGGAAAGTAAGTGGCACGACCATTGCTTCAAGTGAAGGCGGCGCAATGCCCTTGCCAAGAAAGGTGGCTCGCGCCTGGGCGATGAGAAGATCAACCGCCTGCTGCGCCGTTTCGGCGAGCTCTGTTGCAATCGTTCGCAGCTCGGCGGAGGCCGTACGTCTTAGATCCGGCGCCACCGTGCCCCCGCTCCGTTCGGCGGCTCGTTCCAACTCCGCCACGATGCCATTGAGCCGTGGTGCGGGACCTCCTTCAAGCGCGGCTAACCGTGGCGACGTCGCGCCGCTGATCGCCCCGGGCAGGCCCTCCAGGATGCGAATCGCACCGTTGGCCGCTTCAAGCTGAGGGATCGCGGCAACTTGGCCGCGCGACGTATCCGCGATTGCGTCTTCGGCTGCCGCCTTAGATATGGCGCGCCGTAGCATTCCGGTATAGCGGAGCGCCCGCCCTACGCGGGACCGCAGCAGCAATGCGCTTGACTCGGGTCCCAATAATTCGCGCAAGGTCGCACGTAATTGGGGTATCCCCGATTCTTCCGGCGTGGCCTGTCGCCGGCGTTGGGCGCGGGCAGCCTGCAATGCGGAAACGTAGAAGACATGCGGTAGGACGTTGCCGGTATCCGCCGCACCAGACGCCTTGAATGGTGTGGGGAAACCCTTGAGCACGGCATCGGCTCGGCTCTGCAACGTGTCTCGCCATTGGTCGTTATCGATGGTGTCCCAGAAGTTTACCAGGAACAATACGTTTCGGTGGAACCCGTCTGTAAGGGTCTGGTCGATCACGTCGCGCTCAAGGTCGCCCAGCAACTGGTCCGCGGCCAGCACGAAGAGCACCAGGTCCGCGCGTCCCAGGGCAGCGAGCGCGCCCGCCGAACGGCCCGCCTGTTCGTTGAGACCGGGCGTGTCCTCAATCTCCACGCCGGAGGGAAGATAAGCGCCGGTGACGCGCACTTCCACGCGCCGTGCTTCGTCCAGATGCAGATCGCCACCCGAACTGCCGGCCTTGGAGGCTTCATTCAGCTCCTCCGTTACGCGTACCCCCGTGCGGAAGTCTTCGAGACTCAGCTCGAGATCCGGACGATTCGTGCGATAGCTGATGGTCGCGCCGTCGGTTTCGCCAATGCGGGGCACGCGGATCGCGCAAGCTATAGGTGTCGTCGGGGTCATGCCCGTGGGCAAGGCGATCTCACCGTGGATGCCAAATAAGGCGTTGATCAGTGTGGATTTTCCCCGGCTAAACTCTCCGAGGACCACGATACGGCACACCGGGCTATCCAGGGGATACAAAGGCTGGATCACCGGCACGCCCCGTACGCCTTGCTGCTTCGCGCGTTGTCCGCACTCGGTCAGCCACGCTACAACCTGCTGCAGGAACCAGGGGAGCAGCACAGCGGCATCGCCGCTCGGCCTGGCCGCGTCCGGCGGCACGACCGAAGTGCTTTCTTCCGCTGGTCGTGGCGATGGCTGGCGCGAGCTTGGCGTTTGCGGCGATGCTTGGCGCGAGCCCGATGATTCCGACTGTGCCTTAGCTTGTTGCAATGCCGTGGGCCAGAGGCGGTACTCCTCTTGCCGCGCGATACCATCCACCGCCTGCCGTGCCGTGCGCATCCCCATGTTTAGCCCGCCGCCGAGCGCGCGCAGGCCGCCTTCGAGCTTCTGGGCAGCGTCCCTGGCGACACCGGGGCCGATCTGATCGGAGATACCTGGTCCGGTATCCGTCGAGCGCCTGGCATCGCCGGCTGTGGGGCTGAATTCAAAGCGCGAAAGGACTTCTTCGCCGCGCACCGTGTGCCAAACGTGCAGGGCCGGGAGCATACCCCAGGCCGATTCAAAGCTCGACCGCGTGATAGTTGCTACTGGAATTACAACGCGGCCGCGAGCGGCCACTTGCGGCTCCAGCACCAGGGCGCCTTGGGTGATCCTCAGCGTGCCGGCCGCGCTGGTTTCCGCGTGCCAGGGAAGGTCGGCGACAACCCGAGCACGCATCGCCTCAATGTCAATTGCCAATGCCGATGCTCTCAAGTCGAGTCGCAATGTCCGCAACCTCGGCTTGGGCCTCCTCCAAATGCGTGCGCTCCTGGTCGCTATCCCGGCGAGCCGCGCTGAGCTGCTCTCGCAGCGAGGCAACCGTTTCGCGATGATCGATGATGCGCGCCTCGATGGCCTTTTCAACGGCGACGCCCGCTGCATCGATCGGTTCGGCGACCTGTGTCTGCAGATCGCCCAGGGCAGTGGTGCGCATGGCCTGTAGCCGCTCGAGGACCTCTTTCTCCACGCCCTTCTTTAGCTCGCCGATCAGCTCATCATTATTCTGCACCGTCGCTATCGCGGCGCTGGCCACCAGAATCGGCAACAGCGGCAGGCCAACCGCCACGCCGACCATGCCCGCGGCCAACTGGTACAGCATGGTTCGGCCAAGGCCCTTGAAACCGTGCATGCTGCCCGACATGATGAGAAACGGATCAAAAAGCAACACGCCAATACCTGCCGCGATGCCCCGCTTCAACAGGTCGTCCTGGTCCTGGCCGCTCGTGTCGATCGGCTGGTCAAGGCCGCTGAGTATGCGGGTCGCCTCCCGGAATGCGGCCTCGACATGCTCGCCTTCTACGGCAACGTCTTCTATCAGACCCTTGATCTGGATCTCCACGTACGCATTGAGATCGGCGGCCCACGGCTCCAGCTTTACTACGGCGATCTCACGGACCTTTTCCTGCAACTCTTCCCGGATCTTCTGGCGGCGGAAGCTGTCCTGCATGCCGTCGACGATGCGCTGCGTCAGCTGCTTTCGGGGCCGATACTCAAAGCTATCGAACTCGTCCTTGATCGCCGCCTCAATCGGCGGAAGGCCTTGTGTGGCCCGAGTGCGCACCTCATCCCGGACTTGCTGGCGGCGTGCGGCAATCTTGTCGCGAATCGCTTGTCGAGGTCCTTCCAGCTTCCGTAGCTCCGCCTCGGCGGCTTGCACCCGGCGGTCGAATTCCTCAATACCAGCGGCCAGCGCGGGGCCGCGAGCCCGAAGACCCGCGGTCGTCTCGGCGGCGAGGGCGCGAGCGCGCGCCACCGCGCGTTCCAGCGCGATGCGGCCCGCTTCGCCTACCAGGAACGATTCAAGGTCGGTGCGAAACGCGGTAAATTGCTCCTGCAGCGCCGCCCGCTCCTCCTCCGGCGCCAGATTCGGCCGGGAGGACAGCGGATAAATGCGATGCGCGCGGAGATCCTGCCCGTTATATCCGACCTTGGGCTCGGGCACGAAGAGTGACCAGGCACGGCGCCGCAGCGCGGCAACCTCCGCCTCCGGATCTTCGGATTCGTTGAAGACCCTATCCCACTTGTTGATGACGAAGAAGACGTTGTTGATGTCTTCAGTTGCCAGACGTGAACGAATAAAGCCCTCGTCTTCGCTGCCCAACTGGCCCGCGTCGGAGACGAAGACGACCGCATCCGCGGCCGGGAGCGCCTGATGCGTGACCTCGGTGCGTGTCGCGTGCTCGCCAAGTCCGGGCGAATCCACGATGTCCACGCCGTCGCGTAAGATGGCCGCGGGTAGAATGACCTCTGCCCGCGCGATGCCCGCGTGGCGGCGCTCGTTGATTGCCTCGTCCGTCTGGGCCAGTGTAATCTCGTCCGACAGCCGTTCCAGGGGTACGCTCAGCTCGGACCCGTCGTCCATCAGGATGCGCGCGGATGGCTCATCTCCGTAGCTGACGCGGGTAAGGACGGCCGTGGTTGGTGCCGCGCCGACGGGCAAGGTCTCCTCGCCGAGCAGTTGATTAATCAGCGTCGATTTGCCTCGCTTGAATTCTCCCAGCACAAGCAGAGTGAAACGCTGTTCAAGTATTGCCGTTCGCTGCTCGCGGATTCGCTCGGCGCGGGCGTGTTGACCTGTCTCCTCATTGATGCGCGCCAGGTTCTCGAGGCATGTGGCGATGTCCACGCGCTTCCGCGCATAGTCGCGGAGAGAATTGCTCGTGCCGGTCTCTGCCGGCTCGCTTGTGGCCATCTGCGTCATATTTGTTCCCCCAAGCACGGTGCCGCACGCCACTGAAGTAGCATGCCTATCCAGGCATATGCTACCAGTCGTGTAACTTCAATGGCGGACGTTCAAACGCCCACCGGCACAAGCCTCCAGATCGCATGCACGCTGCCGGCCCATTGCGCTCGGAAGACTACTGAAGTGCGCCCTGGCGACGGGCCAAATACTCAACCTTGACGCGCAGGTCGGCCAGTACATTCGGCCAGACGAATTCCTCGGCTGTCTGATACCCGGCCTCGCGTAATCGATCAGCCAATTCGGGGTTCCTGCGGACTTCCAGCAGGTACTCGACGAGCTCGGCAGGATCGGATGTCTCGGTAACCAGGGCATTCTGCATGAACGTCGCGTAGTCCTCTCCCGTGCTGCCCACGACGGCTATGCCACGCGCGGCCATGACCTCAAGGCCCACAAGGCCGAAGGGCTCGTGCCCGCTGTTTGCCATGGTGGCCGCACAGCCGGCGTACAGGATACGCACAAACTCTTCAGGCAGGAAGAAGGAGAGGTTCAGCACATCAGCTTGCACGTTCTGCCTGAGCAGATCGAAGCACTCGTCGATCGTCGGACGTCGGGTTGGGGAGGTGACTTGAGAGATGTTTGCGTTGCTCCAGGCGAGGTAGCCCATAACATCGCGGCCATGCGGCTCCAGGCCGCCACGCATCAGCCAGAGCACGGGCACCCCAAGATTTTTCAACGCCACGACGGCCTCCGCGGCCATCATCCAGCGCTTATCGGGATCGAAGCGCCCGATCTTTAGCAGTGGGAAGCGATCGCAGACAATTTCCTTAAACGTCGCAATGTGCTTGGGGTCCACCGGGTTCAGGGCACGCTTCGGTATGCCGTTGGGAATCACCAGGGGGTTCACGCCTTCCTGCCACATACGGTGTTTCATGTAACGGCTCACCGTTGTGATAGTGGTGGCGTAATTTAGCCGGCCCCAGTTGATGCGGTGGAAAGAGAAGACATTGTTGGCGTTCCAGAGAATCACGCTGCGCCAGCGCAGGTTGGCCTCATTCAGACGATCGCTCAGCTCGCATGCAGCGTAGGCGGTATGCCACTCTTCCGCCAGCACAACCAGTAGTTTTCCTTGCTCGGCCGCCGGGCGCGCGATATCGTTGACTACCCACCAGGGAACTGAATGGTTGAAGTCTCTGACCTTGTCGTCTTCACCCTCGTATACGCCATGTGGATGGTAGCTGCTTATCCACTGCGACCAGCGATGCCAGAACAACTTCCCGTCGCGCAGAGTCTCATTGCTGGGCAGCGAGGGGTCGCCCACGAAGATCAGGTGGGTCTCATAACCCTCTTCCGCCAAGGCATCGGCTAGCTCCGTAACGCGCACCCCAAGCCCGCCAGCCTGGGAGTAGATATCTGGCCCTTCAAATGAGAGAATGACGAAAACGGTATTAGTGGGCTCAATTCTTGTAGCCATGACACCCCTCGTTTCTTCGCTGGCCTGGCGAGCACGCGCAGTGCACTCGAATGGCAGTATAGCCAGACGTACACCAGACATGGATCTAGACGTCGCGCCTGACAGAATGGCTGTTATGATGTGAGATAGATTCACAAGGCGCCACGGAATGCACGTGGTGGGATAGGCTGGTCCACGACAGCCTTGCTGCTCGGCTGTCCGGCGCCATTGTTCACGGAACAGTGCTTGGGCGCTGGTCGGCCAACCCGACCACTCCAGACGGCATGCGCGAAGGGGGTAACAGGGATGAAAGCGGTAGTAATGGCGGGCGGCGAAGGTTCCCGCCTTCGTCCATTGACAGTTGGGCGTCCAAAACCCATGGTGCCGATCGTAAGCCGTCCCGTTATGGAGCATATATTGTTGCTACTGAAGCGGCACGGGATAACCGATATCGTGGTGACCCTCCAGTATATGGCAGG
>JAQBPC010000682.1 GCA_028287725.1 Chloroflexota bacterium
GCGTTCCCAGCAGCCAGCGGTCACGCTGAGCATCAAAATCTTCTTCGACCCGACTGGCCGCCGCGCGCGCCTTACGCTCGGCCTCCTCGCGTGAACGGGCGATGGCCAGCAATGGGTGGCACGATAATTCGATCTCCGCCACATCCCGGCCAATCTTGGCGCATTCGTCTTTCAGGCGGGCGATGGAGCTAGCCAGCGCCTCCGGCGAGCCCATGCCGTTCCAGATGTTGGCATGTTGCGCGGCGATCCGTATGGTGCGCGGCCCGTTTCCACCAATCATGATCGGCGGGTACGGCTGCTGGAGCGGTTTTGGCTCACACGGAGCATCGTTGATGGTGTAGTACTGACCAGAGTAGGTGGTGCGGGGCTGTGTCCAGAGCGATTTCACGATGTCGAGCGCTTCCTCTAGGCGGGACATCCGCTCGCCCACCGGTGGAAACGGCAGCCCGTACGCCCTGAACTCACGTTCCGCCCACGCAGCGCCGAGTGCGAACTCGTGCCGGCCGCCGCTGATCTGGTCGACCATCACGGCGCTCTTGGCCAGCGTGGCAGGGTCGCGATACATCACGCCGTTTACCAGCGCTCCGATGCGGATTCGGCTGGTAGCCATCGCCATGGCGGTCAGGGTCGTCCATGTCTCGAAGCACGGCTGGCTGGGATCGCCCGAGAACGGCAGCATGTGATCGAAGTTCCAGAGACTGTCGTAGCCGAAGCCTTCGACTGCCTTCACCGTGGCCAGGTAGTCCGGCCAGGTGGTGCGCTGTGCCTGCAACTGGACGCCGAAGCGCGGAGTGCGCGCGGATTGTGCTGCCATCTCTTACTCCTCCCCTGAATTCGATCAGGCTGTGCCACAGAAACGCACGATCATAAGTGCCAGGGTACGCGCGACGTCGACAACCTGGTCCACGGCGACGAACTCGTCCGGCATATGTGCCCGGCGATCGCCGCCCGGGCCAAACAGCACCGAGGGAATACCGGCCTCGTTGACGAGCAGGCGAAGGTCCGATCCGTAGGTAGCGCCTTCCAGACCGGGCGCCGTCCCCCGAACGTGGGCGGCACACTCGCCGAGCAGGCGCACGACGGGGTGTGAAGCGGGTGTCTCGCCCGGGGCGAATTGGCCGCCGGTCCAGATCACCTGTGGTGGATGCTCGGCGAGCCAGGGATCCTCGGCGGCGGCCTCGGCTATGGCGGCCTCCAGCTCGGCGCGTGCCGAGGCGAGGTCCTCACCCATGGCAACACCGTAGCGACCCACTGCCTCCAACTCCTCAGGTACTGATGAGGACCAGTTGCCGGCACGCAGCAAGCCGATGCTGAGCGGGTACGGCAGCCGATGCTGCCCAAGCAGTGGATGCGACACCCCGGTATTGCGTCGTGTCTCGAGACGTTCGAGCGCCTGGAACAGCAACACAAACTTTTCGATAGCGCTGACACCTTCGAGGCGAACGCAGGCATGGGCTGATTTGCCGGAAACCCGGAGGGCGAAACCCAGGGCGCCGGCCTGCGCGGGAATCAGGTTCAATTCGGTCGGCTCCATGATGACCGCGGCATCGCCGACATGACCTCGACGGATCGTGGCCAGCGTACCGAGACCGCCGTCTTCCTCGCTCACCACGCTTTGCAGCAGCACCGCGCCCTTCAGGCGCACGCCCGCACGCTGAACCGCGCGGATCGCGGCGAAGCCTGCCGCCAGGCCGGCTTTCATATCGCAGGAGCCACGTCCATAGATGCGTCCATCGCGTAATTCTCCGCCCCATGGGTCGACCGTCCAGTTTTCCGGCAAGCCGGTCGGCACAACGTCGATATGCCCGTTGAGGATCAGCCGCGGTCCGTCGCCGCTCCCATAGGTGCCGACCAGCCCGTAACCCTCTGTACGCGCCGTCTCCTCGCCAGGGTAGGCGGGGTCGGCGCGGAGCGCCGGCAGGTCGAGCGGCCAGAAATCGACGGCCAGGCCAGCCTCGCGCATGATGCCAGCGAACAACCGTTGCGCATTGTGCTCATCGCCGGTGATGCTCGGCGTACGCACAAGCGCCTGGACGGTCTGGATGAGCTCCTGTTGGTCGACGGCTGCAAGAACTCGTTGCTCGAGGTCACGATCAGACATCCGCAGCCCTTTCCGCTGTCTTACGCCGTTAACTACAGAAGCAGAGTACCACTTGCGGGTAATGGGCCGCCGGCTGCCTCCTATGCCTCTACCGCGGGTCTGGGCCGTGCCGGTTCGGCGCCGCTGCCTTCGGCCAATTCCCCGGAACCTCCCGCCGTTGCTATAGGCTCGCTTTGACTATCTCCGTCCGGGAGCAGGTCACCGCTCGTGCCTGCCAGCGTGTAGAGGCGGTGGTAGAGCCCTTCGGCGGCGAGCAGCTCGCGGTGCGTGCCGGATTCCACCACGGCGCCGTCATCAAGCACCACGATCTCGTCCGCGCGCCGAATGGTCGTGAGGCGGTGGGCGATAATCAGTGTCGTTCTGCCTACCATCAATCGCTCCAACGCTTCCTGCACCAGCCGCTCGGACTCGTTGTCGAGGGACGACGTCGCCTCGTCCAGTATCAGGATTCGCGGGTCTCGGAGAATTGCTCGCGCTATGGCGATCCGCTGGCGTTGGCCGCCCGATAGCTTCACGCCGCGCTCCCCGACGAGAGTCTCGTATCCGCTGGGCAGCGCCTCCACAAACTCGTGGGCGTTTGCAGCCCTGGCGGCGGCGAGGATTTCGTCTTCACTTGCATCGAGACGTCCGTACACGATGTTCTCGCGCACCGACACGCCGAACAGCACCGGCTCTTGCGGCACGACGGCAATCTGGCGACGGAGGCTCTCCAGCGTGACCATCCGGATGTCTACGCCGTCGACGGTAATCGCGCCCCGGTCCGGCTCGTAGAATCGGAGGATGAGCGCCGCGACCGTCGTCTTGCCCGCGCCGCTCGGACCCACCAGGGCCACCATTTTCCCAGGCTCGATCGTGAAGCTGACGCCGCGTAACACCTCGCGTTCTGGCAGGTAGCTGAAGTGTACGTCCGTGAAGGCGAGCCGGCCTTCTACCGGCGGCAGCAGCGTTGCGCCCGGCGAATCGGTAATTGTCGGCGACGTATCCAGCACCTCGAATATGCGCGTCGCCGCGCCCATGGCCTCGCGCATCTGGCTATAGAGGTTCGTCAGGGTGCCTAGCGGCCCGGCTATGAGAAAGATGTAGAACAAAAAGGAGATAAGTCCGCCAGGCGTGAGCTCGCCACGCAACACTTCGCGTCCACCGAACCACAGCACCAGTGTGATGGCGCCAAATGCCAGGAACGTAGTCAGGGAGACGAACCCGGCGCGCACCCGGATGCGTCCGAGCGTCA
>JAQBPC010000048.1 GCA_028287725.1 Chloroflexota bacterium
TCAATGCTGCCTCCTCGTGCATTTGGGGCGTTTCAGGTCTCAGGCGGTCTGTTAAGCATATGAGTGCCACGGAGCCGGCATCCAGAGCGTACGGCTTATGCGCAAGATGCGTCGAGCGGGGTGCATGCCAGCGCGGCGCAGAGCGCCTCAGCACCGGCAACGGCCTGCTGCGCCGTCATAGCCCGTCCCTCTTCCAGCATGGCGACGCTAGTCTCCGGGCCCAGCGTCGACTCCACCTCCGCAAGGTTGGGAATCAGTACCGCGTGGTTGTCGGGCGGTTGCCCGATGGATACGAGCAGCGCGTCCGCGGCGCCCAGCAGCCGCATGCACCAGGCGGGCTCCCCGCAGGCGGCCGCCACTATCGCCAATTGCTCCAGCGCATCCACGAGCTGGCCTCGCGCATCGAGCTCTACGAACGGACGCAGAGACGCCAGGAGGTGGGTGATCGCCTGGGGGTAGTCGCGCCGCGCGATTGCCAGGCGGCCCATCAGCTCCTGGACGGAAGCCATGCCTCTGGTGTCCTGCAGCGCCGCGTACAGCGGCAGCAGGACTTCACACAGCTCCTGGGCGTGCTGATCGTTGCCGAGTCGCCGGTGGCAGAAGGCCATGTTGAACTGCGTGCGGGTGACCGCCCACGCATCGCTCACCATCTGGTAGTGTTCCAGAGCTTCATCAAGCAGACTGAGCGCGCGCTCGTATGCGTTTTGCTTCTGGGCCAGGAGCGCCAGGCAACTGAGGGCCGCGGCCATTCCGCGCCGATGGACCTCCTCCCGAGCGAGGGCCAGGCTCTCCTCGAACAGGGCGCCGGCCTCGGCGCTGGTGGACTCGTCGTCGACCAGCGCCAGCCCGAGCCCGTACAGGGCTCCTATTGTCTCGCCGCGGTCCCCCACAGCGCGGGCGAGGGCCAGGCGCTCCTCCTGAGTGGCGCGAACCTGGACCATGTCCCATTGATCCTCGGCGAGCTTGGCCAGGCCATGCAGAGCCGACAGGCGTACGCTTGGCTCGCCGGTCGTCGCGGCCAACGCCATGGTCAGCCAGCTGCGGCCCTCAGCCCAGTGTCCCCGCAGTTGCCAGAAGCGCCAAAGGGCCGCCGCCAACCGCAGGCCGCTTGCCGCATCCTGGCCGTCGCGCAAGGACCACGTCAAGGCCGCCCGCATGTTATCGTGCTCCGTCGCCAGGCGCGCCGCCGCCGAGGCCGGATCCGTTCCCGCGAGCGTCGGTCCCACTTCCTCGGCCAGCGCCAGGCACCAGCGAAGATGCCGAGCCCGAGTCGTTTGCGCCTCTCCGCTCAACTCCAGCTGCTCAAGGGCATATTCGCGGATCGTCTCGAACATGGTGAGGCGCACGCCGTCCACGTCCCGCACGCGGCGGACCAGGTGCTGCGCGATCAGCGCGTCACAGGCGGACGGGACATTGCTATCTTCCGCGGCGGCAACCGCAGTAGCCGCGTTGTCGTTCCATCCGCCGGCGAAGACGGCCAGGCGCCGGAACACCGCCAGTTCGCGCGATGAGAGCAACGCGTGGCTCCACGCGATGGCATCGCGCATCGTCTGCTGCCGATCGGGCCGGTCCCAACCGCCCCCCGCCAGCAGGCCAAGTGCCCCAGCCTGGCCCGTGGCCGGCCTGCCCTCGCCGAGTTGGGCGAGCATCGCCTGGGGCGGCAGGACCTTGACCAACGCGGCCGCCAGCTCTATGGCCAACGGCAACCCATCTAGCCGCCGGCACACCGCGGCAACTACCGGCGCCATAGCGGCCGTCAGCGCCAGGCCCGGCATGATGGCGCGGGCCCGTTGCAGAAACAGCGTCACCACTGCGTAACCGCCTATCGACTGGGGATCATTCTGGCCAGGGGGTGGGAGCGGGAGCGGGGCAACCACATACTCACGCTCATCACGCAGACGCAACGGTATCCTGCTGGTAGCCAGGATGCGCAGGCGCGGGCATCGGTCGAGCAGTTCAACCAGCATCGGTCCCGCGCTGATAACCTGCTCGAAGTTGTCGAGCACCAGCAGCAGATCCTGCGGTTCCAGCTGTCCGGCAAGATCGTCCATCATCGTTCCAGCCGCGCGCTCGCGCACGCCGAGGCGAGCGGCGATCGTGGCACAGACGAGGCCGGGATCGCGCACGGGTGCGAGGTCTATCCAGTGGACCCCATCCGGCAAGTCTCGAGCCACCGTAATCGCCGACTCTACCGCTAGCCGAGTCTTGCCCACGCCGGCGGGGCCGGTCAGGGTTAGCAGCCGCACCTCCGGCCGGCGGAGCAGGTAGGGAAGTATCGCCAGGTCACTCTCGCGACCGAGCGGCGCCGTATCGAATCGAGGCAGGCCCGGCACAGGCGGTGGAGGCGCAGGGCGCGGACGGCGGCGGCGACGCACCGTTGCCTCCAGCGCCCGAATCTGTTGCGCATTGAGGCCAAGTGCGCGGGCCAGCCCTTTGACCGTCTCTTGCCGTGGAGCCCGCCGCTGGCTACGCTCCAAACTGCTCACCGCCTGCAGCGAGATGCCGGCGCGTTCGGCCAGCTCTTCCTGGGAGAGACCCGCGGCGAGCCGGTAGTTCCGGAGCAACGAGGCAAAGGCGGGGGGTTCCATAGCTCTCCGATCGAGGCATATCTGTCAGGAATCGACGATTGTATGGGGTTATTGTACTGCCCAATTGTAGGTAGCGATAAGCGAGCTGGTGCGGCAGACTAGAGATACCTCAACGCTTGGCCTCGACTTGGGCAGCTTCAACCGTCTGCCGCGCAAACCCCGCACCTTGTGGCTGGGTGCATGTTCAGTTCATTCCCACTCCGGATTTTGGAGGGAGGCATATGGCCGACGGAGTTGCCACGGCCGGCGTTACGTGATCCCGCGCAGTTGCTGTATACCCGGACATGTTGTTGAACCTTAGTGAACGGAGTTGCATTATGGGCATTCGAATTCTCCTCGCCACGCTGATTACCGGCATTGCCGGCCTTTCTCCCGCCGTCTCGCACGCCGGCAACGGTGCCGGCCAGGGCACATTCCGCTTCGACGTGAAGATCGGCGGCAAAGTCCACGATAGCGGTTCGATCGTTGGAAACAGCGCGCCTGATAAGTACGGGGACTACAACGGCTGCGCGATCGTCAAGCAGAAAGCTGGGGCGAGTATTCTCGGCGCCTACACCTTCGAGATCCATCTGAACACCCTGATGCTGCTACCGGGGGCGGGCGTGGCGCCGAGGGTGGATGGCATCTACTTCTCGGTCGACCACTATAGTCCCAAAGTCGCCACCTATCGGGTGCCCGAAGTCGCCGCCCGCTTTGCGTTCAAGGGGCGGGCTTATGGCGCCAGCGTCACATACTCGGTTGTGCAAATACGGAACGGTGGTCGGGACGGCACCTATACCGATCGGTCGGCAAACCGGCTCTACCCGGCCAAGCTGCTGCACCCGCTGACGGGGATGACCTTTCAGGCAAGCTGGCACTGCTCGACCGTCTCCAGCCTCAAGGCGGCGATTTGAGGGCGAGCCTCTGGCGGCGCTGAAATGCGCGCGAGAACGGCGAAGGCAGCGGACGCGCCTTCACGCCGCAGTTCGTCATGCATTCCCGGCTGAAAATTCGGTCCGA
>JAQBPC010000069.1 GCA_028287725.1 Chloroflexota bacterium
TGCGCGTTCCATCCGTCGATCTGCTCTGAGCTTGGAAAGTCCCCGGCCTGCCCCTGGGCACTGGCCTGAACCATGTCCGCAATGGCCTGGTGCGAGTTCCCAACATGATGCGCCACAACCCCTAGAGAGCGAGGATCGTTGCCACAGCCCTTCCGCCACTGCGCGTCGGAGAGCGCCCCCACCGTGGCGATAAGTTCCTTGTTGACCTGCTCAAAACGGTCCGCTAGCGCCGCTGCTCGCTCGCTCATGCTGTGATCTCCTCTGGCATTTTTGCTCAACGTTTTGAGGCCACAAACTCCATCGCTTCTCGCGCTAGAGGCAGCCATTCCAGTTCGGACGTGGGCGCTACGGTTAGCCACTCCTTCATGAGCCGGCCATGACCGGGATCGAAGCGTTCCCCGTCTCCCGAGGCGATGAGCGCATCCACCCGTTGCCGCGGAAGTTTGACGACGAGCCGGCCTTTGACGAGGATGGCAAAGATTTTATTGTTCATCCTCAGCTCTGACGAGCCAAACCTCTTCGACCGGGGTAGGTCCGACGATTGGATTATATCGGCATCGCCACGGAGCGCCTCGACTATCGTTGCATAGCGTTCTTCCGGAGTGATGGGCGGACGACTCATGAATGGGCGACCTCCTCGGTGCGTTAACTGGGCGATTCAAGGGTCAGCTTGTGGACTCTATCTATCGCCTCCATCTAAACCCTCTAAGGCTTCCGCCGCATGCTTCAGTCGCAGCAGGCGGTCATCCCAAAACTCTTCCAGCTCGCGTCGTAGCTCTGCCAGGCCCTCTGGACGGGCCAGATAGAGGCGTCGTGTGCCATCCTTTCGGACGGTAACGAGCCGTGCGCCCTGGAGCAACTGTAGATGCTGTGAGATGGCCGGACGCGTGACGTCAAAGTGCGCGGCGATGGCGCCGGATGAGAGTTCCGTGTGCCGGACCAAACGCAGGATCTCGCGGCGACGCGGGTCCGCGATAGCCTGTAGCTGACGGTCAATGTACATGGTGTTGTAGGGGATCCTTACGAAAGCAATTGCTTACATTTACCGCCCTCAGCAGTATAGGACGGGTGTTTTAGCCGTGTCAATAAACCTTTCGCCGCAAAATGACATTCCAAGAGATAGGCGCGGCCTGATAGGCTAATCACATTCCGATGTATTGATGTATCCAGAGCAAACATATGAATTGTTCAGCCAAGGCCCTGGTCGTGTCCGGAGTAGGCACGCAGCGTAGATTTTTGCAGCCCGGCTGCTCGAATGCAGCTACTGGAGATGCACAACTTGATGATCGAGCAATTGCACGCAGAGCAGGTTGGGACATTGCTCCCCGAGTTGGTGGCGCTGCTGAGAGATGCCGTGGACAGTGGCGCGTCGATCGGATTCTTGCCTCCCCTCGGCGTCGCGGAGGCTGACGCGTATTGGCGGGACGTAGCGGCTGCGATTCAGAGTCGCACTCGGATCCTGCTCGCGGCGCGCGACGAGCAGGGAATTGCCGGTAGCGTGCAGGTTGACCTGGCCCAGAAGCCAAATGCGTCGCATCGGGCCGAGATCGTCAAGCTTCTCGTCCACCGACGCGCGCGGCGCCAAGGACTCGGGCGCGCGTTGCTGACGGAAGCCGAGTCTGCCGCGCACGCAGCCGGGCGTAGTCTTTTGGTGCTGGATACGCGCCGCGGCGACGTTGCCGAGCAGCTCTATCGTGGGCAGGGGTACATCGAGGCGGGGAGCATCCCGCACTATGTGCGCAACGCGGACGGCGACCTGGAGGACACGGTAATCTTCTATCGGCTGCTCGCGCCAGTGTGACATGCGTTGCCTCACCCGGCGTCCGGCAGCAGGACTCCCACCATTGTTCGGCGTGGAGTCGACCGGCTTAACCGTATGTGTCTGACCGCTAGACTGCCACCTCCTGCAGCGAGCTCACTCGGTGGAAGCCGCTGCAGAGGGCCACGCGTTGCGACGCCTTGTTCACGCTGCGGCTAAAGTAGACGGGCTGATGCCCACGGGCTACGATCGCTCGCGCGGCGACACCCACCACGGCGGTGGCCAGGCCGCGCCCACGCTGCTCCGGGGTCGTGTACAGGTGGCAAATCTCCTCCGAGGTTTCAGTCCGGTAGCCGCAGCAGACGTGCGCCGCTAACGAGCCATCGACGTAGGCGCCAAACGCGTGCCAGCCACGGGCCAGGTGGTCGCGAAGCAGCTCAAGTATCCAGGATGGCGCCTGTTCCAGGGCCCTGGCTACATCCGCCGGCGTCAGCTCGCGCACCCGAGGATCCGCCAGTGCGGTAAAGGCATGGGGGCCGGCACTGAACATCTCCACCACGGATCGTACTTCCAACGGGCCGATTTCGCGCTCTATCACGGCGCCCTGCCATGGCCGGTGCAGCATCAGCCGGGCGGGCCGCTCGCGCAGACTCGCCAGCAGGCGCTGTAGCGCCACCGGTCCTATCGCATCAAAGCGCAACAATGAGGGCTTTCCAGAAGCGCTAGGCGTGGCGATAGCCGCTCCCACCACGGCCTCGCCGCTCTCCGCCAGGCCCACGACCTCGGCCCGCTCATGCAGCAGCGTGGATGTAATGTGGAAGTTCAGCAGCGAGTCACGCTCGAGGAACCGCTCTACGCGATCGATCTCCTGTTTCCGTTGAAGTGCTCCTCGCGCTACCATTGGCCTGCCTCCCGTCGGGCATGTCTGAAAACACTTCTAATCGTTCTTTTCGTGCACACATGTCGATGGTAGTACAACGCAGCGTAGTCTCTACGACGGCAGGGCCATCGACATCACCCGCTACACCCGCGTACAGGCTACCAAGGTGAAGGCGGCGGTGGCGCGGTAGCGCTCGTCCGGCCGCAGCGCAGCCAGTCGTTGCTCGGGGCTGTGCCGGTGGCTGGGCGTCATCGTTACCAGCAGGGCCACATCCTCGGCCGTGAGGTCCATCGTGTACTCCAGCGGCCGCACCTCCGGCTTGCTGAAGATGCCGCGCAGGCTATCCTGGACGTTCCGCAGCTTGTTCTCCTCCATGCCGAGCAAGTCCAGCGCTTCCCGCAGCTCACCCAGGTGGTTTGGCGACGGCACCACGATCAGCAGCAGGCCGCCCGGCGCCAGTACGCGGGCGAACTCGGCCGGGTTCCGCGGCGCGAAGATGTCCATCAGCGCGGCAATGGAGCCGTTTGCGAAAGGGATCATGTCCTTACAGTCCGCCACCACGAAGTCCATCTCGCGGTAGCGTTTGGCGGCCATCCTTATCGCATCCTTGGAGCTATCGAGCCCCCAGAGGCGATATCGCTCAGCGCCCTGCTGGGCTGCAAGGTAGTCGTGCAAGCGACCGAGGTAATATCCCTCGCCGCATCCCGAGTCCAGGATGCTCGTGCGTGCGTTTCCCATCGTGCCGGCAGTGGGCATCTCCCGCAGATGCGTGTCCACGACCTCGCAGACCGCCTCGGCAAGTGGGGCATAGTGGCTGCGCTCGAGGAAGGCCCGGCGTGCCCGCAGCATCTCCGCGCTATCGCCCGTGCTCCTGGTTCGCAGCAAATTGACATAACCTTCACGCGCCACGTCAAAGGCGTGGCCGTTCTCGCAGCGGTAGGTGGCGCCGTCGCGGGCGAGCATGGCGGAGCAGTGTGGGCAGATCAGCATGGCGCTACCGGGAATGACTATTCATCCGATGATTCCGAAGGCATAGGTGCTCTGTGCCTGCGCCCCCATGGCGAAGCGGTCGGGACTGAAGATGGCGCGGTCGATGCCGGGACTGGCGCGACCGAGCAATATCTCGGCGACCAACGTGCCGATCGCGGGGCAGAGCTTATAGCCGTGGCCGCTGAAGCCCAGCGCGCAGAAGAGCCCCTCCACACCGGGGAACGGGCCGATCAGCGGCTGCCAGTCGTCACTCACGTCGTAGAGACCGGCCCATCCCGCCTGCAGGGTGGCGTCGCCCATGGCCGGGAATCGCTCCGCGGTGCGCATGGCGAACCGTTCCTCCTCGTCATGCGTGGGCAGGGCATTGTAGTGTTCGGGATCCACCGTCTCGGCTTCCGATTCGTCCAGTGTCCCCGCCATGGTGAGGTTCTCGCCCTCGGGGCGAAGGTAGAGGCCGCTGGCAAAGTCAAAGATGATGGCGTGTTGCTGCCCAAAATCCCGCGGCTGCTGGAGCAATATGCAGGCATGGCGGGTGGAACGCACCGGCACGCTGATGCCCGCGTCCGCCAGCAGCTTGATGCCCCACACGTTGGAGGCCACGATCACCGTCCGCGTTTCCACCTGCGTGCCGTCCTCCAGCAGCACGCCGCGGACACGATCGCCTTCCACCAGTAGCGAGCTCACCCGGGTGTGCTGGCGAATCTGGGCGCCAAGCTGTCTTGCCGCGTGCGCGTAGGCCATGGTGGTGGCCACGGGGTCGGCGTAGCCCGCTTCCGGCTCATAGCAGGCGCCGACGAGATCGTCGGTGACCATACGCGGCTCCAGCTCGTGGAGCGCGTCGCGGTCGATCATCCGGCTGTCGATGCCCAGCTCGCGGTGCATTGCCACGGTGGTGCGCAGGCCCTCAGCATCCTCGGCCCGTGCGCCGATCAGCAGCCCTGTCTGGCGGAAACCGGCATCTCTGCCAAGCTCTTCGGCAAAATGCCGGAAGGTGTGGAGGCTCCGTTGGGCCATGCGCGCCAAGGTAGGGATACTATAGTGCTGACGGATAATCGCGCTGGATTGGCCGGTGGTGCCCGAGGCGAGGGTAGCGCGTTCCAGCAAGGTGATTTGCCCGGCACGCGCCGCCGCCAGGTGGTAGGCGATGCTGGCGCCCGTGCTGCCGCCTCCGACGATCAAGATGTCCGCTGCCATCGCCATACGCGTGTTTCTCCTCCGGTGGCTGCATACGAGTAGCCTCAATACCTACGTTGTCAGCCGGTCAGCCCCTTATAATAAGGCGATAGAGGCTTCGACCGCCGCGGTATCTCACCCGTATGGTACAAAGCCAGAGTGAATCCACGAATGGTCGTAGTCCGTAGTTGTAGGTAGCAGGTAGGCTCATCGCCTAACCGGAGCTGCCCGTAAGGTCGGTATCCGTGCAGTATGATGAGGCGCCGGACGAAGTTCTGATGGAGGGCGTCCGGCGAGGGGATGGACGCGCGATCGCGGCGCTCTACGATCGCTACAATCGCCTGGTGTATTCGCTCGGTTATCGTATGCTTGGCGATCGCGAAGCAGCTGAGGAGCTGGTTCAAGAGGTTTTCCTTCGCGCGTGGCGGCAGGCCCAGACCTACCAGCCTTCGCTGGGTCGCCTCTCAACGTGGCTGCTTGGAATCGCACGGAATCTGGCGGTGGATGAGCTGCGCCGGCGTGGGTCCAGGCCGCAGCGGACGGATGGCGATGTGGAGGAGCAACTTGAGCACATTGCGTCGACGAGCACGGATGAGCCCGCGGAACAGCTGGC
>JAQBPC010000072.1 GCA_028287725.1 Chloroflexota bacterium
GCCAGCTGTCCGTTAGCCGGCGTACGGCGACCGCGATCAGCCAGCCGTGCGGGGAGTCGGGCAGACCCTCGGCGGGCCCCCTGGTCGCGGCGGCGAGCAGCGCTTCCTGAACCGCGTCCTCCGCGTCGGTAAAGTCGCCGTATCGGCGCATCAGCACGCCGAGGACCTGGGGCGCGAGCTCGCGCAACAGGTCCTCGATGGCCGTGCGTTCGGTCACAACACCGGGTCGTGCGCACTCATGATCGGGCGGAGCTCGATCGGCCTGCGGGTCGGCCGGCCGCCCGGCCCCGGCGCGGCCGAAGTCCGGGCCGCGATCTCAATCGCACGCTCCTCGCTCTCCACGTCGACCATCCAGTAGCCCGCGAGGAGCTCCTTCGACTCCGGGAACGGCCCGTCGGTCACGACGGGAGCGCTCACACCGTCGCTGGTCACGAACTTCGCGGCCTGCGGCCCGGCGAGCATCTCCGTGCCAACCAGCTCACCCGACTCGGTCAATTCCTGATAGAGCTGGCCCATGTGGGCCCAGCCCGCCTTGACCTCCTCGGGCGTCCACTGGTAGGTCGACGGCACCCCTTCAATCGGCCCGGAGTTCATCAGCAGCATGTACTTCAACGTGGTCCTCCTCGTGTGCGCGCCCATCCGGCGCTCTCATTCTTGAGCACGCCCGTTCTGCGCCCTCTACTATAAGGTCGGAGACGTCCGCCGCTCTTCGACATCCTCCAGGTCCAAGTTCGATTTTACCGTGGGCCCACAGGGCGCCTACGGATTTTGGATGCTGCTACGGCAATAGCAAGACGCGGCTACGGCAAGATGAGGTGAAGATCGCCAAACTCGTGCCAGAGCTAGCGCTCGTTGAGCGCCTCAACTAGGCGCGGACGACGCCTGATACCCGGAACATCAAGAATGCCGCGACATATCGGCCGTCTTCGGCGCGGACCTGGAGATCGTCGAGCCACGCGTGTGCGGCGCCCTCGTCGATCGCGCCCGCGGCGACGGCGCGCGCCATGTTCGAAGTGACGAACTCTCTGGTTGCCTCATAACCGGCAAGAATACCCTGCGGGACGATCGAGACATCCGCCAACCCTGCTTCGCGGAACAGGGTCGATAGTTGGCGCCCGATCCGCCCGTGCCGTACCACGCACGTACTGTTGAAGGCCGAGAACGCCTGGCTCGCGGCGAGGTCCTCGGCATCGATGACCAGCGTGTCCCAGTCCGGCTCCAGCGCCACCACCCGGCCCCCAGGGCGCGTGACCCGTGCCAACTCCGCCACCGCGCGACCTGGCTCAGCAACATGTTGGAGAACCTGCTCGACGCGGGCACGGTCGAATTCGCCATCCGGGAAGTCGAGCGCCATGATGTCCCCGCGGCGAAACGTGATTGGGCCGTCGTCCTGACTCGTCCGCTGCTGCGCCAGACGGATCATCGTCTCGCTATTGTCTACGCCCACAACACGGCCGGCTGCGCCCACGAGCGGGGCGAGGGCACGGGCCATATCGCCGAGGCCACAGCCGACCTCCAGGATGCTGCTGCCTGGCTTCAGGTCGAGGTAGGAGAAGAACGCCGCGGGATCGCGCTTCGCTGCCTGGATAGCAGCTACACGCGAGCTATCGAGGAAGCGCACAAAGAATTCCGGATCGTCCGTCGCGTCGATCGCTGCCCAATCGGCATGGCTGGCGGGGCGCTCGCTCATAATGGGCCACCTCAAGTCAGCGAATCACGCGTGTTCTGTATGCCGGCGGCTTGCGTCTTCCGGCCTCAATAGTAGACTATGCGCGCCGCGAGAGCAAGACAGGCTGCGCCGTATCCTGCCTACGCAGCTTTGATCTAATGATGCACAGCCTTTTCAGAGGCTACGGCAGTATCAAGTGAAGGTCGCCAAACTCGTGCCAGAGGTAGCGCTCGTTGAGCGCTTCGGCATAGGTCTTTGCCAGGTGGCCGGCGCCGGCCAGCGCCTCAAGCATGGCCAGGTGCGTGGAGCGCGGTTCGTGCAGGCCGGTCAGCAGCCCGTCGATGGATCGGATGCCGCGCTGCGGTGTCACCAGCAGGCGGGTCCACCCTGTGCCCGGGTGGGTAATCGCGCTCGCATCCGTGACCGTTTCCAGGGCGCGCACGACAGTCGTACCCACGGCGACCACCCGTTTGCCCGCCGCGTGCGCCGCATTCACGGCACGCGCCGTTTCCGCGGGTACGCGGTAATACTCCTCGTAGGGCGGTTCGTGATCCTCCATGCTGGCGACGCCGGTATGCAAGATCAACGGGGCAATCTGGATACCGTGCGCGACGAGATCCGTCAGTAGGTCGCAGCTGAACGCGCGTCCGGCGGAGGGCATCTCCGCGCTCCCCGGCTCGGTGGCGTACACCGTCTGGTAGTACGACGTCGGCCACGCTTTTTTCACGTAGCTATAGCGGATCGGAAAGCCATATGCTTCGAGATATGGCTGCAAGGGACCTGGAAGGTCCAGCGTTGCAATCCACAGCCGCGCGCTACCCTGGCTGGTCTGCCGATCGTGGCGGTCGTGGAGATATGGCACATGCAAGGTAATAGCGCCGCCGTTGGGCAGCGCCAGCGTTTCACCGGCGCATCCATGGCGGAACGGCCTGGTGCTATCGCCGTCCGGCTGCCTCAGCTCCACGGTCCAGATATCGGCCGGCAGGTGGGTAGAGAGATGGATCTCGAGCGGGGCGCCGTCCGCGCGAGTGGCGGGAAGCGCTGCATTGAGCGTGCCGCTGGTATTGATTACCAGGAGATCGCCGGGGGCAAGGTACTCGGTGAGCCGGTTAAAGGTACTATGCACGATGCGATCGTCACCTCGGTACGAGACCATCAGGCGGACCCCGTCTCGCGCCAGCCCACGCGCCTCTGGCGGCCGATCCGCCTCGAGGCCCGGCGGCAGGTGAAAGCCGGGTGCAAACGTTGCTACGGCTACGAGCTCTGGTGGCAGTGGGTCCGTGACGGGCATTGAGTGCAGTACGCTCATGGTTATCTCTGGCCGGACAATGCGTGGTCTTGCGCGGGAATTGCCTGCGCCTTATAGCGGCCACTGGGCAGATCGCCGGTCAGCAGCGTCAAGAAACCCGGCACGCTGACCTCCGGCAGTGGACGGTCACTGATGTCCTCGCCTGGGAAGGCATCCTGATGCATCTGCGTTCGCATGTCGCCGGGATCGACCCAGTAAACCCGATAGCTGGGCAACTCCGCCGCCAGGATCGCCGAGACATGTTCCAGCGCCGCTTTACTGGAGCCGTAGCCGCCCCACCCTTCGTAGGCCTCCACGCCGGCGTCACTCGTGATGTTGATGATGCGGGCGCCGGGCTTGAGATCCTCGCGCAGTGTTTGGATCAGCGCCAACGGCGCGACGACGTTGGTGCGGAAGACAGTCTCCAGTGCAGCCAGCGGGAAGTCGAGCAGCGCGGGCATGGGACTGGGGCCGAGCGCGCTGGCGTTATTGATCAGCGCGTCGAGTCCTCCGGCACGATGGGCAATCGTGGCCAGCGCCTCTCGATGCTCCGGATCAGTCACGTCGCCCGCCAGGGTGTAGACCGGCGCTTGGGGCACGAAGCTGGTACGCGCGGCTTCGAGTGCTTCGTGGCCACGCGCGTCGAGGATCAGGGCCCAGCCGCGTTCGGAAAGGGCGCGGGCCAGGGCGAGGCCAAGGCCGCGTGAGGCTCCGGTGATCAGAGCAGTCGGATTCGAATGGGCGATCATGAGCGGACTCCTCCAGAGTGACGGATGGTGCTCTGCGGCGGCAGATCTCGGTTCGATGCACTGAGTGTACATTCTCAGGAATAGAATAACAAGTACCAACTTGTTTTAATGGCTAATCCGCTATACTGTACGTTGGTTGGAACGGTATTGCCCTACCATAACTCGATATACCGTAACCCGCCGGCTGGGTAGAGCCCGCTCATCATAGTCGGCGCACGCACGTCACACGGCCGGTCTGCCAGGGAGCTCTATGAACAGTCCGATCAACTACGTTCTCGCCAGCCTACCGGAGACCCGGCGAGCCATCCTCGACTTCCTCAAGCGCCATGGCGAGGCGCGCGCCGAGGCAATTGCCGCCGCCGCCACGATTACCGTGAGCGGCGCTCGTCAGCATCTCGTGGCGCTCGAGCGCGATGGACTGCTCGCCCACCGAGAGATGCGTGACGGGCCGGGCCGGCCAAAGCATCTCTACAATCTCACGCCCGCGGGCGATGCATTGTTTCCGCGCACCTACGCCGAATTGACCAACGAGCTGCTGCAATACGTCGAGCATGAGGACCCTGCCTTGCTTGCCCGCATTTTTGATAAGCGCGGCCGGCGGCGCCTCGATCAGGCCCGGGCTCGCATGGCCGGGCTGCCGTTCAACGATCAAGTGCGCGTGGTGGCCGAGATTCTCGACGAAGATGGGTATCTGGCCGACTTCGAGCAGCGTGACGACGGCACCTACGTGATCACGGAGCACAACTGTGCGGTGCTCAGCGTGGCGCGTCGTTATAACCATGCATGCAGCAGCGAGATCGCGTTCCTGCAAGCCGCATTGCCGACGGCCGACGTCACGCGCGTGGCCCACCAGCTTGTTGCCGGCCACGTCTGCGCTTACGAGGTCCGGCCCCGCGTTTGACTCGCTGTCCCGCGCCGCAAACTCCCAAGCGGGAAGCCGCCGGCGCCACGGCCTAACAGCCCATAACAAACGCCCCAGGCACGGCATGTTGCGCACTTTGAGCTTCACGAACTTGTTCCATTCATGCCGTTACACTCGAAAGAGATGCACTGATCCGCGACCTACGGCGGACGCACGTGTCTCCGCCATGATGACCGGCCTGCCGTCTCGGCCGCCTGGGCGGGATGCTAGACCGCATGGCTCGCGCGGTTGGTGCATGATCTCGCTAGGCGCCACTGCTTGTGGAGAGAAACGGGGGCAGAGCATGAATCTCAGACGACGCTCAGAAGTCGAGCCGCGCGGCAAGCGCGGGATGCGAGGTATGCGCGGCATGTCAGATATGCCGGGTATGCGCGGCATGCCGGGTATGCCAGGCATGTATCGAGACGGACGAAGGAGATCCAGCGTTGCCAGCCCCCAGAGCTTTCTGAGTATCGTCAGTGTCCGCAGCGCCCTCAGCATCGCCAGCGTTCGCAGCATTGGCAGCGTCCTCAGCATCAGCAGTGCCGGC
>JAQBPC010000127.1 GCA_028287725.1 Chloroflexota bacterium
GATGGCGCCGAGCACCACATCGCCGGCCGACAGCGGCCAGTCAGCGGTGTGGTGCTCGCCAATCCCGAAGAAGTCCAGGCCGACCTGGTCGGCAAAGACACCTTGTTCGACGAGGTTTCGGATTGTCTGAGCATGCGAAAGTGGGCGGCCATCCTCGTCGTTGGTGACATCGCCGAAGGTGTCGAGGCCGAAGGTAAGTGGGAACTGCACAGGTGCAGCACTGGACGGTGTTGTTGTCATATCGATGCTCTCTTTTTTGGTAATAGGTCTGAGCGAGCCGCTGCCTGCCTACGCCGCGGCGGCGCGGACGGCCAGCTCAAACTCGGTTCGGTGCAACGACGCACCGAAGACAGGGCCACCTGGCTCGAGCAGACGGCCCGCGCTCAGCTGGTCGAAACGCACAGCGTCGTACCCGATGCGCTCAATGAGTTCCGCCACTATCTCCACCGCGCTTGGATCGTCGCCGGCAACACCGAGCGCGCGTCGCTCCGGCGAGCCACTCGGCCGGCGTTCGCGTTCGAGATCGTGGTAGCCAATGTGGTTGAAGGTCTTGACGACCGTCGACTTCGCGAGCCGGCGCTGCACGATCTCGCTACTGCCATATCGAGAGTCCTCGAACATCTCTTGAACGCCATCGACAGGCGGCCAGTAGTTCATCACGTCGATAACGAGCTTGCCTTCCAGCCAGGCAGGGTCCAGCGTCTCGAACTTATGCAGTGGAATCGCCAGCACGACAATGTCAGCATCCTCGACGGCGTCTGCTGCTCGCCGTGCCACGGCCCCTCGCGCCAGCATTTGCACGATTAGCTCGATCTCTTCAGGGTCGCCGGAAGCCGCGATCGACACCGTGTAGCCCGCTGCTATCGCGACTCGCGCGATAACCGGACCGACGTGTCCCGCCCCGAGCACGGCGATTCGTGGCAGCCGCGCATGTGGCGGAGCGTTAGCTGTCATCGATCGTCACCTCCGGTGCGAGCAGCACGCACTTCTCCTTGGAGACTGTGCTGAAGCGACTGCAAGATATCGGCGAGCGCCTCCAATTGCTCAGGTGTCAGCGCGTCTACAAAATGCTTCTTGATGGCCCTCAGGTGGGGCGCACTCGCACGGCGGAACGCCGATGCGCCGCTATCCATGAGCGACACCTCGGCGCCGCGACTGTCGGTGGGACAGTCGTTGCGCCGGATGAGGCCGCGCCGCTCCATCCGTCCGAGGTGATGGGACAGCCGGCTTCGCTCCCATTGGATTGTGGCTGCCAGCTCCGACGATCGCATCTTCGTGCCTTCTTTTTCTTTCAAAGCCAGCAGCACTTGATAGTCGGCGGGCGAGAGACCAGATTCTTGTAGCTGCGCACCCAGAACTCTCCCAAGATCGGCTGTAGTATCGAGCAGGGATCGCCAGACCGCCAGCTCGCGGTCCGTTATTCGCTGCCGCGCAGCCGCACGGGTTGCTTTTTCGTCATCAATCATGTCACAGGTCTCCTCGTGGGGCGCTTTCATCTGCCCTCTACTATTATTGACACGTCAATAATGACATGTCAATTATTTGAATTGCATAGAGCTATTCGCAGGCATGCCGGTGCGTTGCCGCCGCGTGACGCAGGTCTGGTACTAGGCAGGTGCGGCTTGTACTATGGGATAATTGGCGCGCCGAGGGTAAGAGCTTTTCCGCGCGGGACCTTGCAAGAATGCGCGTGAGACGCAGGGAGTCGGCCGTACCAGGATGAGGGTCCCCGTCGATCGCCTGCTAGGGCGGTGGCGCGGAGTGCAAGGAGTGAGGCATGAACACTTCAGGGCGGACGCGTCTCCGATTGGCTGACGGACGTGACCTCGACGTGCACGAGAGCGGCCCGCAGGGCGGTGAAGTGCTGCTGTTCCATCACGGCACGCCGGGCTCCGGCGCGCAGATGCGTGCCATGGCCGACGCCGCGCACCGGCTCGGACTCCGCCTGGTTTCGGCATCGCGACCTGGCTACGGTGACTCGGCCCGCTTTACCGGCCGCAGCATAGTCGATGTCGTTGGTGACAGTGAAGCTATACTCGATGCGCTCGGCGCCGATCGCTGTTATGTGGCCGGCTGGTCCGGCGGTGGCCCACACGCACTTGCCTGCGGGGCACGGTTGTCGGAGCGCGTCCGCGCCGTACTCGTGATCGCCGGCGTCGCTCCGTACGAGTCCCCCGACCTGAACTTCTTGGCTGGCATGGGCGAGGAGAACCTCATCGAGTTTGGCAAGGTACTGGAGGGGGAGGAGGTGTTGCGGTCCTATCTCGAAGAGCAGCGAGCGAATCTTGTCCACGCCACAGTGCCCGAGTTGGTGGAAGCGTTTGGCAGCATCTTGCCGCCCGTTGATCGCGGCGTGTTCACGGGAGAGATCGGTGAGGATCTGGCCGCGGGCATTCAGGAGGGCCTGCGCGTCGGCATTGACGGCTGGCTCGACGACGATCTGTCCTTCGTGAAGCCATGGGGTTTTGCACTAGCCGAGATCACCACGCCGACCTTGCTGTGGCAGGGCAGCGAAGATCTCATGGTGCCGTTCGCGCACGGCAAATGGCTGGCCGAGCGGATCCCCGGCGTCGTAGCCCACCTCGAGGAAGGTGAAGGCCACCTGTCGATCGCCTTAGGCTCCATAGACCTGATGCTTCAGGCGCTGGTGGCCACTGCGTGAATTCGGGCGCGGCTCCGCGCTGCTCTGGCGTCTGCCTGCAGGCTAAAAAGCGACCGGCCAATGCGTGCCCGGTGCTGGGGAAGTACAGCCGACTGGTCGTGCTGGGCACCGGTGCCACCGGGCAAATTATCGCGCGACGTTGAGGTGGGTAGTTAGAGACTAGGAGCCGGCTTGGCGCGCGCGCCGATCGGTGGAGGGCCGGCGAGCTCGATTGGCGGCGGAGCTTTTTTATCAGTGCAGCGTGAAAACCTCGAGGATATCGCCAATTGGCTGATCGACGATGGCGTTGCCGCCCACGTTCACGGCCACGTATTCGTGGCCTCCGGCCACATAGACAGACGGCGGAGCGTCAACGCCGCCTTCAGCAGTGTAGTGCCAGAGCAATCGCCCCGTACGCGCGTCGCGGGCGCTGAACTGCCCGCTAGACTCACCGGTGAACACCAGGTCGCCCGCGGTGGCCACCGAGCCGCCAAAGCAGACGCCGGCCATCGGTTTGCGCCAGGTGACTTTTCCGGCCGCCACGTCGTAGCCGACCAGCTGTCCCTTGATGGGCGCTGTGGGCAGTGTCGCGACCGCATTGCCGAAAGAGCTCACGGCAGTCTCCAAGTTCGGCCGATTGTTGGCGCAGATGTAGGCAAGTCCGGTACTTGGGCTATAGGCCACGGGCACCCAGGACGCACCGCCAATGCCACCGGGTGATATGAGCGTTGGAGTCTCGGAGGGCGGTGTGAAGATGCAGCCTTCTCGAAGATACAGGCCCGGATCAGGGCACTGAGGCGAGAATGGCTGGTTCTGAGGCTCGGGCTGCGTGGGGTACGCGTGCTGCCAGGCCGGGCCGTGAGGAACCGGTTTCTCGGGAGTTGGAACGAGCGGGCGGCCGGTTCGCCGATCGAGCACGTAGAGCCAGCCGGTCTTGCCCGCCTGAATTATCGCCGGAACGTCATGGCCGCCAGAGCGCAGATTGAGCAGGACCGACGGGCTGGCGGGATCATAGTCCCACAGATCGTGATGAACTTCCTGGAAGTACCAGGCAAGGGTGCCGGAAGTGGCATGGAGCGCCACGATTGAATCGGTGTAGAGGTTGAGGCCGGCACGATCGCGACCGAGATAATCCGGTACCGGATTGCCGACGTTCACGTACACGAGGTCGAGTGCAGGGTCGACGACCGGCGTCATCCAGACGGCGCCTCCAGCCGTATGGAAGTTCGTGCCGCCAGGCCAGGTCGCGCCGCCGGGTTCTTTGGGCGCTGGAACGGTGTAGAAGCGCCACGCCTGTTTCCCCGTGCGAGCGTCATATGAGGCGATAAAGCCTCGGCCGGCTGCCTCGCCCAAGGTGATACCGACAATCACGCGCCCGCGGTAAAATACGGGCGCCATGGTCTCTCCCAATCCACTGCCGCTCGGCACGGTGATTATCTGCCGCATCCAGACCGTACGCCCATTGGCTGCATCCAGCGCGATGAGCCTGGCATCGCCGGTGGCGACATAGACCATGCCTGCCCCATAGGCAACACCGCGGTTTGTCGGACTCGACAGCGTCAGGCCGGCAGTGCTGTGCCAGAGCAGCCGACCAGATGCAAGATCGAGGGCATAGACCGTGTCATCCGCGCCGGTAATAAATAGTCGACCGCCCGCGACAATGGGCGAACTTTCGAACCGGCTGCCGTTCATGTTTGGTATCGGAAATCGCCAGGCAAGCTTCAGGGATGAGACGTTGCCGGTGGAGATAAGGGAAGCGGGTGAGTAGTGCGTGCCCGCGGGATCGCCCCCGTAATACTCCCATGACGCGGTAGTCGACGGACCTGCGGCTTGCCGACCGGCCAGCGCCCTGGGCGCGCCGGAGGCGCTCAGCACGACAGCGAAGACAGCGATGGCAGATACAACTGAGTGGCTGCGAGCCGGCAGGAGACGTCTCCAGTTGGGCATGGCTGCTAGCACCATTTCTTGCTTGACGGCAGTGCCTCGTTCGGCGCGCCGTAGTTGATCCAACCTATCGCTGCAATTCTTTGAAGCAATGACAAACACAGATTTACAAGGCTCAGTAAGGCCATGGGAGGACAGTTACAATGAGCCTCCAACGTAATATGTTTCCTGCCGGATACCACTTGGCATATAGTAGCGGATGATGCTTCGCCTGGAGTGGCCGAAGCTGACCTCTGCCTGCGGGGCGGCGAGGCGAGGGAAGTGAGGGCACATCAGTAGACGCTCCATTTCAGTTGAGGCCGGCGCATCTCTCGGCGCCCCAGCTGCTTTGGCTGTCCGGCCGTTGGCGCAAGCGCAGTATATGGCGGCGAATGACCTCGCGCCTGATGCAAAACTCACGGACAGCAGGGCGTGCTAAGCCAAGGCCGGGACTACACGGCTCAAGCCTGGGGCGAAATGCTTCTACTGGTTTGTCTTGACATCACTCGGTACGCAACACAGCTGGGCGTAGCCTAGCACAATTACTTTACATAAGCACGGGAGAGATTGGTAGCGCGGGAAGGGGCAGGTGGGAGCCAACTCCTGCGTGCGGAGTTGGCTGATGATGCCGGTGTAGCGGAAAGTCAAGGTGTTCAAAGGGATGCTTCTAAATACCCTACCGGGTCGACTTCAAGGACCATAGTCTGAAGATGGTATTCCCACGCATCCAGTCCTATGCAGGCGTAGCTCCCGCTCGGTTTTTCCTCACTGCGCCACACAACGTCCGTGTCGTCCGAACGCCACCATCGATAGGTGCCTAAGAACGTGCCGGCGACGCACCAGCCGAACCACCAATGCGGCTCGTCGCGCCAGAACGCCCTGGCGAAGCCGTGCTCGAAGATGATGGACTTCCAGTAATCGCAATCCCAGAATGGCTGAGAGTCGCCGGTGTCCCTCACGGTGTAGGTCATCCAGGCGTGGAGTGACTTGAAAGGCACTGGGCAAAACTCAACCCAGCCGTTC
>JAQBPC010000155.1 GCA_028287725.1 Chloroflexota bacterium
CGGTGTTTCGTTGATGTGATGGCCAGAGGCGAGGGCCGAGTCCATTTCGGCGGGCCCTGGCAACTCATGATCTACAGCCCGTGACCGCACGTTGCTTTCTCCGTCTCGCGCAATGTGCCTGGCGAGGACCTGTGCCGCTCTGTATGCTTTTGGACTGCGCAGCGCGCCGGCAAGCTCGAACATTACCAGGTGCCGTGGAAACCCATGTGGACGTAGGAGGCGACGAATGAGCCACCAGCCCAGCCAGTGGCGTACAGCGAAACCCAGGATCGCCGGACGGCTCAATGTGCGATTGCGCGCACAGGTGAGCAAATAGGATCCGAAGCCTCGCCCATTGTCGTACATGAGGCGACGCAGAGCGGCGGCATCGCGCCGGTGCATGTGCCAGACCAAAGCGCCTGGCTCGTACACGATGGTGTATCCTCGCGCCACGATACGATGGAGCATCTCGACATCACCACAACCTCCACTCGGGGTGCCAACGTCGAGCGCTACGTCGAAAGGTCCGACAGCGTCAAGGACCGATCGGCGAAAGGCCATGTTGGCGCCAACACCGAAGCTGCTTGCCCAGAGTAGACTGGCCGGTTTCGTGAGGGTCGCACGATTGATCGTGCGGACCTGAAACCCGTGCCCCATCCCTCCGTAGCCCAACTCAAAGCGAATCTGCGCCTCCGTATCTAGCTCGGCCGGCGCTACTAGGCCGGTCACCGCCATGACCTCCGCATCGGCGAAGGCACGCGTAAGGGCAGTAAGCCACCCAGGGTCAGGACGTGCATCATCGTCAGTAAACGCAACAATGGCATGCCGCGCCTCGGCAATGCCGCGGTTGCGCGCCCAGTCGAGTCCTGGCCGGTCTTCGCGCACATAGCGGACCGGGAAACCCGCCGCGATCGCTGCCGTGTCGCCGGTGCGAGAGGCATTGTCTACCACAATCACTTCGAAGCTCGGGTAGTCAAGTGCCAGCAGCGCCTGCAGACAGCCATGGAGTTGATCGGCACGGTCACGCGTGCACACCACAACACTCACAGGACTCGCGACGGCGCATTCGTTCCCACTCTCGCCGATCCCCTCGAGTAGCGTGAGCGGCAGCAGGTCCCATGCCAATTGGTCCGCGATCGCCGCATATATCCGCTCTGGGGAAACAACCGGATTCCGAAGGCCATCAACCCAGACCCAGCCTATCGGCCGCCCCTGCAGCCGAACGAGGATGCGTAGCGCGGCATAGCCCGAGATTCCCTGGACAGGCTCGATGGCCTTCGAGAGTTCGATCTCGAGCACTTTGATCGCCGTGGACGCCGACCTGGATCGACCGGGTGGTTGCTGCCGTGGAAATGAACCCTCATGGAGTGAGGTCTCGTGGATCGATGTGGCAGTCCCTCCAGTCGCTTTGTCCATGGCCAGAGCCGCCAACAACTGCCACGCAACGTCCTTGGCTAGGAAGGGGCGTAAATGCGCGGCGCGGAGCCGTTCGGCACCGACCTGCGCGGGGATTCGGCCGATGGGTAATATGCCGAATCGGATACGCACACCGTGCGGTCGCTCCTCATCAAGGCGCCGCTCCGCTGCCTCAATGCCCTCGCGCAAGTCGATGTCTATTTCTGGCCCCTTATATGCTTGAGCAGGTTCTCCTTGAAGGAGCTTCGTGAGCGCGCGTTTCGTGCCCACACCTTCGGCGACGCCTCGCCAATACCAATAGTCCAGCACGAGCGAGAGGATGCTCCGCCAATAGCGCCGTAGGCGTAGCCGCTCCAGCACACTGAGCAGCGTTTGGAGGCGTAGTACGGCAAGCGCATCACCCGCGGCGGGCTCGTAGAATGCCAAGGTGCGCAGCACCGAGCCTAACCGCGACAACCGCACGCCAATATTGGCCAACGGCAACGTGGATCGCAACTCAGGATGCCGCCGGCCGAACAGCACATCCGCCGCGCCCTCGCGAAGCTTTCGTTGGCAGGCGCGATCCAGATCCGAATTGTCATGGTGGTATCCGACAGCGTGAGCAGCAAAGGCAAATGAGGCGCCCATAGTGATGAGGCGCGCGCCAAGCTCGAAGTCATCGCGTGCAGTTGCATTGAACGTTGTATCGAATCCACCAACGCGTGCAAACAGCTCGGCGTCGATCGAGACATTCCCGCTGAGCAGGTCCCGATACGTGAAACGATGGCCGGGCTTGCGCATCTCTTGAAACATCTCTTCCCACGAATTGCGCAGTGTGATCTCGAAGAGACCGCTCGGTCGGACGCTGACCGGCGGAGAGTAGCCGATGACCACCTGTCCGCGCGCACCCTGGTGGGCGCGGACATGCGCCTCGACGAGATATGGCGTCGCCTCAATGTCGTCGTCAAGGAAGAGCAGCAGTGCGTGCAGGGCGGCGGCAGCACCGGCATTTCGCGCTCTGGCAGCCCCTTCGCCCTGCAGCTCAAGCACACGCAAGGCGAAAGGCGCGTTGTACCGGGAGAGCGTTTCCACCGTCCGATCGATACAGCCATCAGCCACCACAACCACCTCTATGTGGTCGGGAGGATAGGTCTGCGCAGCTAGCCCATCGAGCGTTTGCCGCAGCATGGCGATGCGATTATGCGTGGGAATCACAATGGTAACAAAGAGCGCCTCGCCGATCATGGCTTTGCCCGAGAACGCGCTCGTCGCCGAGAGGCAAGGTACGCGGAAGGGCCCCTCGCACATCCAAGCATCTCGGCCAGGACAAGATCGAGTCGTGTGCCCTCCGACCGGCGGAGTGACCGAGCTAGTTTTGGCATCTGGTCATACCGCAACCAATTGACCGCCGACTTGGCAACCCCGAATTCACGCTCGACAAGCAGGCTGCGCGTCCAGGCTGCGTAGACGCCTACACCGTAGCCATACACGGTGCGGCGCAACTCCTCTTGAGTACGCCGATGCCGGTGCCAGCTGAGTGCCGCCGGCTCGTAGACTATGGTGTAGCCGGTAGCCAAAATACGAGAGAACATCTCGTGATCTCCACCTGAATGGGTGGGCGTTCCGGCGTCAAGCGCCTCGTCGAACGGTCCGAGGTTTTCCAGCGTACTTCGCCGCAGTGCCATGTTCACGCCTGCGCCAATATTGCCTGCCGCAAACGGATTGCTCTTGCTCCCATTGAATACGGTGCGCTTGAAGCCTCGCGCGAAGGAGTTGTATAGCTCGAACCATTCCTGCGCGTCCGTCTCCAACTCTGCCGGCATAGTTAATCCCGTCACGCAAAGGACTTGTGGATCGGTGAAGTTCCTGAGCAGCGCACGAAGCCAGCCAGCGTCAGGTGTCGCATCGTCGTCGGTGAAGGCCACAAACGGATACCTTGCCTCGCGGAGCGCCCGATTGCGGGCAGCGTCGAGGCCTGGCTCATCCTCACGGACGTAGCGGACCTGTGCATAGCTCTCCACAAGGCGTCTTGTGGCATCCGTTGAAGGACAATTATCGACTACAATCAGTTCTTGCCCGTCATCAGGCATGCGAATAAGCGCATCGAGGCAGCGCTGGAGGTCCGCGGGGCGATCGCGCGTGCACACCGCCACCGAAGCCCGCTCTGGCGATCGATCCGGTAGGCGAGCCTCTTCCCAGCCCAGATACTCATGAAGCCAGTGCTCCCAAAGAGGGAAGCCTGCGGCGCTGATCAAGCCCTGCCGCAGTTGCGCGCTAGTGATATGTCCCCTGTTAACCGGCAGCAGCGCCTTGCCTACTGGTCGCCCATGGAAGCGAATGAGTATGAGCGCGCGATCGTAGCCCTTCAACTCCGTGATTTCGAGTGGAAGCCGTGCAAGATCCAGATCAAGAACCGCAGTAGCCATCGTCCTCGTTCGCGCAGTCAGGTAGCGCGGTGCCTTTTAGAGATCAACCCGGGGCTCATTGTAGCAGTGCCCGGTTGATGGATGGTTAA